>CAXTTD010000062.1:0-11218 GCA_964246945.1 uncultured Solirubrobacteraceae bacterium
AGGTAGCCGGCGATCAGCGGGACGCCGAGGGCCAGCAGACCCCCGACGGCGCCCGAGACCGGCTCGAGGAACACGTGGCCGGCCCGCCCGAGGGTGAACAAGTCGGCGGCGAGCCCGTGCTCCGCGATCCCGCGCGCCCACGCGAGGTACTGCAGCTGGTCGGCGCCGAGGACCCCGTCGGCGCCGATCAGGCCGTTGGCGCCCGTCCACACCGCGTGGGTCGCGCTCGCGTGGTGAGCGAGCAGCACCACCGGGAACCCGGCCCACACGGCGAGGGCGGATGGGAACAGCGATGGCGGCGGCGGCGATGGACGCCGCGCCAGCGGCGCTGCGTAGCCCCCGGCCGGGCCGCGGGGCGCGGAGCGATCCGGTCGCTCCGCGCCGCCCGCGTCAGCCGGCCTTCACGTGGTCGACCTTGCTCTCACCCGCGAGGTAGCCGTTGCTGCGGTGGTAGACCGTCACCCGCAGCGGGACCGAGCCCTTGCCGTCGGTCTTCTTGAACGACACCTTCGCGCTGAACGTGCACGACGAGCTCACGCCGGCGACCGCGTAGGCGAGCTGGTGTGAGCCGTTGTAGTAGCGGATGCCGACCGTCCCGGTGCAGCGGTACGTGGACGGGATGGACGTGCCACCCTTGAGTGACCCGCTGGTCGTGAACGTGTACGGCGACCGGCGGTCCGAGCTCGGGGTCGTCTTGGTCGTCATGCTCGGCGACGGCGCGGTCGCGGGCTCGGTGAAGAACGTCGCGTCGGCGCCGTAGGTCGGGACCGCCCCATGGAAGCCGACCACCCGGTAGTGGAACAGCGTCGCCGGGGCGAGACCCGAGAGCTGCAGCGAGACCGGGACCGCGGTGAACCCCGGGGCGATCGCCGGCTGGACGAACGTCTGCAGGCCGTAGGCGGTGGTGAGGCCGTACTGGATCTGCCAGGTGGTCGACGATCCGTTGGGGTCGATGGCGCCCGTTGGGGTGGCGACCGTCTTGCCGACGCTCGTCGCCGGCCCGGTGTCGACCGCGGAGGGCGGTGAACCCGCGGTGGTGAACGTCTCGTCGAGGCCGTACACGGTGCCGGTCGCGCTCACCGCGCTGATCCGGTAGTGGTACTCGGTCCCGGGCTCCAATCCGGTGACCTCCTCATCGACCGCCCGCGCTTTGGTCCCCGAGCCCGCGCTCTTGGAGAGCGTCGTGGTCCCGTAGGCGATCGTGGGACCGACGTTGAACGCGAAGTCGGTGTCGACCCCGTGCGGATCAACGTGGCCGTGCAGCACGGCGGTGGTCTGCGTGATCGCGGTGGCCGTCCCGGTGGTCGCGGTCGGCGTCGCGGCGGCGGCGACGGCGGTGAGCGAGAGACCGAGTGCGACTGTGCCGGCGAACGCGCCGATGGTGCGTCTGAGCATGTGCAACCTCCTCATCGATGTGCCCGTTCTATACCGACCGCCGCGGACAAGTTGCGTCGGGCACCGCCCCCGCCGGACAAGGGCGTACTCTTGCCGCCATGGCGATCACCATCGAGCACATCGAGGACTGGCGGGGCAAGGACGTCCGTGACCCGGACGACGAGTCGCTCGGCAAGCTGCAGGAGATCTGGTTCGACGGCGGGTCGGGGACGCCGCTACTCGTATCGGTGAAGAGCGGCCTGCTCGGCCGCCATACGAAGATGATCCCGATCGACGGGTCGACCGTCGGCCCCGACCACCTGCGGGTGAGCCACGCGAAGGCCGCGGTCGAGGAGTCGCCGAACGCCGACGGCGAGGACCCCCCGAACGCGGTCGAGCTCGACGAGATCGGCAAGGCCTACGGGCTACGCTTCTCCGAGAAGGTCCACCTCGAATCCGCGAGCGCGGTCCAGGCGCGTCGCGCGGAGGCGGAGGAAGCGCGCCACCGCGCCGAGGAGCTCGAAGCCGAGGCGCGAGAGAAGGCCGCCGCGCTCGAGTCTGCGCAGTCGCGCTCGGAGCAGACGAGCGCCGAGGCGCAGCGCGCCCAGCGGGAAGCCGAGGCGGCTCGCGAGGCCGCCCGCCGGGCCCGCGAGCAGGCCCGGCAGCACGACGCCTGATCTCGCGGTGAGCGTCCCGGTGGCCATGCGCGCCCGGAGTGCCGCCGCGGCGGTGCTCGACCGGGTACCCGCCGGGCGGGCGCGACCGCTCGCCGAGCCGCCGGCCGGAAGCCGGCTGCGGCCGGTGATGGGGGAACCGGGTCTGCCGTTCCTCGGCCAGACGCTGCCGATGTTCGTCGGGGGCGTGGGGTTCACGCGGCGCGCCCAGGCGCGCTTCGGTCCCGTGTTCTGGACCAACGTGATCGGCACGCCGGTCGCCGTCGTGCTCGGCGGAAAGGCGATCGCCACCGCGCTCGCCAACCGGGAGGGCGCGTTCTCAAGCGCCGACGGTTGGGGCTACTTCATCGGCCCGTTCTTCGAACGCGGGGTGATGCTCATGGACGCGCCCGAGCACCGCCACCACCGGCTGATCATGCAGCAGGCGTTCACCCGCCCGCGGCTGCGCGGCTACCTCACCCGGATGCATCCGGCGATCACGCGGGGACTCGCGGGGTGGCCATTCACCGGTGAGCTGGCCGTCTACCCGGCGCTCAAGCAGCTCACCCTCGACATCGCCACCGAGGTGTTCATGGGCGGCGAGCTCGGCGCGGAGGCCGACGCGATCAACCGCGCGTTCGTGGACGCGGTCGTCGCCGGGCAGGCGCTCATCCGCGCCGACGTGCCGATCCCGGGCGCGAAGTGGCACCGGGGGATCGCCAGCCGCCGGCGACTCGAGGCGCACTTCCACGCCCAGCTGCCCGCCCACCGCGACGGGACGGGGGAGGACCTGTTCAGCGTGCTGTGCCGCGCCGAGTCAGACGACGGCGCGCGCTTCTCCGACGCGGACGTGGTCAGCCACATGATCTTCGTGCTCATGGCCGCCCACGACACGAGCACCATCACCCTGGCGATGATGATCTACCACCTCGCCCGCGAGCCCGCGTGGCAGGAGCGGTTGCACGCCGAGTCCGCGGCGCTCGGCACCGAGACGCCGACCATCGAGGAGCTCGACTCGCTCGCGTCCATGGACCTCGTGTTCCGCGAGACGCTGCGGATCAACCCGCCGGTCGGCATGATCGCCCGCCGAGCGGTCCGCGACGTCGAGCTCGACGGATACTTCGTGCCCGCGGGCACGCTGCTCATGCTCGAGATCTACCCGACCCATCGCATGGAGCCGTGGTGGAGCGAGCCCGACCGCTTCGACCCGACCCGCTTCAGCCCCGAGCGCCGCGAGGAGCCGGGTCCGCGGGAGAACTGGCTGCCGTTCGGCAGCCACGCCCACAAGTGCATCGGCATGCACTTCGGCGCGATGGAGGTAAAGGCGATCCTCCACCGGCTGCTGCTGCACCGGCGCTTTTCGGTGCCCGCCGACTACGCGCCGCCTATCGCGGCCGGGACCGGCCCGTATCCGGGCGACGGCCTGCCGGTCACGCTGTCGCCTCGGTAAGCGGGTCGTTAGGCTGAGCCCCATGCCCGCACTACGATCCCGCACCGTCACCCATGGCCGCAACATGGCCGGCGCCCGGGCCCTGCTGCGCGCCGCCGGCGTCGCGCGCGAGGACTTCGGCAAGCCGATCGTCGCCATCGCCAACTCCTACACCCAGTTCGTCCCCGGTCACACCCATCTCGCGCCGGTCGGCCGGGTGGTCTCCGACGCCGTGTCCGCCGCGGGCGGCATCCCGCGCGAGTTCAACACGATCGCGGTCGACGACGGGATCGCCATGGGCCACGGCGGGATGCTCTACTCGCTTCCCTCGCGCGACCTCATCGCGGACTCGGTCGAGTACATGACGAACGCCCACTGCGCCGACGCGCTGGTGTGCATCTCCAATTGCGACAAGATCACCCCGGGGATGCTGAACGCCACCCTGCGGCTGAACATCCCCACGGTGTTCGTCTCCGGGGGGCCGATGGAGGGGGGCAGCGCGACACTCGTCGACGGCACCGTGCGCAAGCGCCTGAACCTCATCACCGCGATGACCGACGCCGTCTCCGACGAGGTGTCCGACGACGACCTGGCGCGCATCGAGGAGGCGGCGTGCCCCACCTGCGGCTCGTGCTCGGGCATGTTCACCGCCAACTCGATGAACTGCCTGGTCGAGGCGCTCGGGCTCGCGCTGCCCGGCAACGGCTCGACGCTCGCCACCCACACCGCCCGCCGCGAGCTGTTCGAGGGCGCGGGGCGAACCATCGTCGAGCTGTGCTCGCGCTACTACGACGGGGACGACGAGTCGGCGCTCCCGCGGGCGATCGCGACCCGTGCGGCGTTCGAGAACGCGATGACGCTCGACGTCGCGATGGGCGGCTCGACGAACACGGTGCTCCACGTCCTCGCCGCCGCCCAGGAGGCCGAGCTCGACTTCACCATGCGGGACATCGACGCGCTCTCACGTCGGGTGCCGTGCCTGTGCAAGGTCGCTCCCAGCAGCGCGTATCTCATGGAGGACGTCCACCGAGCCGGGGGGATTCCGGCGATCCTCGGCGAGCTGCGCCGGGCGGGTCTGCTGCGCGAGGACGTCCACGCGGTGCACGCCCCCTCCGCTCCGGAGTGGCTCGACGCGTGGGACATCCGCAGCGGCGCCGCCTCCCCGCAGGCGCGTGAGCTCTTCCATGCGGCGCCCGGGTGCGTGCGCTCCGCGGAGGCGTTCTCGCAGTCCGAGCGCTGGGAATCGCTCGACACCGACGCCGCCGAGGGCTGCATCCACGACCTCGCGCATGCGCACTCGGTCGACGGCGGCCTCGCCATCCTGTACGGCAACATCGCCGCGCGCGGCGCGGTGGTGAAGACCGCGGGCGTCGATGAGTCGATCCTGCGCTTCAGCGGGCCCGCGGTCGTCGTTGAGTCCCAGGAGGATGCCGTCGAGGTGATCCTCGCCGACGGGGTGAAGCCGGGCGATGTCGTGGTCATCCGCTACGAGGGTCCGCGCGGCGGCCCCGGCATGCAGGAGATGCTCTACCCGACCTCCTACCTGAAGGCCAAGGGGCTCGGCGCGACGTGCGCGCTGGTCACCGACGGTCGGTTCTCCGGCGGCACCTCGGGGCTCTCGATCGGGCATGTCTCGCCGGAGGCGGCCTCCGGCGGGGCGCTCGCGCTCGTCGAGAACGGCGACACGATCGACATCGACATCCCGGATCGCAGCCTGTCGCTGCGTATCTCCGAGGACGAGCTCGCCGAGCGCCGCGCCGCTCTGGAGGCGAATGGGGGGTACCTGCCCGCCGCCCGTGACCGTTCCGTCTCGCCGGCGCTGCGCGCCTACGCCGCGATGGCGACCTCCGCGGACACCGGCGCGGTGCGCGACGTCAACGCCGTCGAGCGCGCGGTCGCCGCGGCGGCCGAGGCGCGGTCCACCAGCGCGCTGTAGCCCCGCGAGTCGCGCTGAGGTCCGAGCACGGCCATGATGCCGTCCGCGCCAATCTCGGGGATCTCGGGCTTGACGCGCCGAGCCGCGTCGACCGCGCCGCGGTGCACCGCGGCGAGCCGCAGCCCGCGGCGCTGGTAGAAACGCAGCGCGTCGAGATTGTCGTTGGTGGTGATGAGCCACAACCGCCGGCAGCCGGCCGCCCGGGCGAGCTCGACGACCGCGGCGAGCAGCGCGCTGACCGCGCCGCGACCCGGGACGACGGCGTCGAGCGCGACGAGCTCGGTCTCGTGGTCGGCCACCCGATAGACGGCGAGGCCGAGAATTTCCGACCCGTCCACCGCGAGCAGCGCCGGCAGCCGGGTCGCGTCGTGGGCGAGGCCCCGGCTGAGCATCGTCTCGTCGTCCCCCCACGCGTCTTGGAGCTGCGCGGCCACCCACGGGGCCTCGGCGAGGTCCGCCGGGCGGATGCGCAACCGGGGCTGGCCGCTCATCGGATCATCCTCCCGCGCACGTGCGTCCAGCGTCGTCCACGCCGGGTCAAGCCCGACGGGGCGGCTGACAATGGGAACGCTGATGTACCGATCGCACCCTCGTTCGGCGATGGCCCGTGCGCTCAACGGCGCCGCGACGAGCCTTGACGCCGCCATCGACCAACGACCAGCTCACCGGCCTCGCGAGTCGCGCGGAGCTCATGCGCGGCCTGCACCGCATGCTCGCGCAGGACGGCCATCAGGCGGTGCTCTACGTCGACCTCGACAATTTCAAGCTCGTCAACGACACGCTCGGCCACGCCGCCGGCGACGAGCTGCTGTGCCACGTCGCGACCGCCATGCAGACCCATGTCGGCGGGGAGGACCTGCTCGCCCGCCTGGGCGGTGACGAGTTCGTCGCGGTGTGCAGCGATCCCGCGGACGCCGGACCCCTCGCCGCGCGCCTGCGCGAGGCGATCACCGCGCCGGTGCGACTGCGCGGCGTCCCGGTGAGCATTGGGGCCTCGATCGGGATCGCCACGCGATGCGCCGACAGCAACGCCTCGGACCTGCTCGAGGCGGCCGATGTCGCTATGTACGAGGCCAAGCGCAACGGCCGCAATCAGATCTGCCGCGCAGGCCCTTCCGGTCCGGGCGAGCGCGAGCGTCGCCGGGAGTCGCTCGAGCTCACGACGAGCCTTCCCGAGGCGATCGCGCGCGACGAGCTGCTGCTGCACTGGCAGCCGCTGGTCGACGTCGACAGTCTCACCACCGCCGGACTCGAGGCGCTCGTGCGCTGGCAGCATCCGGACCGGACTGCTCGATCCCTGCGAGTTCCTGCCGTTCGCCGAGCAGACCGGCATGATCCACGCCGTCGACGAATGGGTCGCCGCGGCGGTGAGCCGGCAGCGGCTGCGATGGCAGTCGATCGGCCTCGATCCCTACGTCGGATTCAACGTCGCCCCCCAGTTCGCGGGCCGACCGGACGCGCTCGCGTCGTTGCTCGCCGTGCTCACCACCGGCGGGCTGTCGCTCGAGAAGGTCACCGTGGAGCTCACCGAATCCGAGTCGCTGCGCGAGGACGACCGGCTCGTCGGCTTCCTCGCCGGGTTGCACGACGCCGGGGTCACCGTCGCGCTCGACGACTTCGGCCGCGCCTACTCGTCCCTGGATCGCCTGCGCGAGGTCCCCGCGCGGTGGGTCAAGCTCGACCGCGCCTTCGTCGAGCGCGTGCCAGGGGATCCTGACGCAACTGGCGTGCTCAGCGCGATTCTCGAGCTCGTCGCCGCGCTCGGGCTCGACATGATCGTCGAGGGCATCGAGCGCGCCGAACAGCTCGAGGTGCTGCGCGAGCGGGGAAACGTCAAGCTCGCGCAGGGATTCCTGCTCGGTCGCCCGCTGCCCGCCGCGGAGCTCGAGGAGCGCCTGCGGGCCGCGCCGCCGAGCCGGCTCGCGCCCGCTCGGATCCCCCGCGCCGCCTGAGGCCCCGCGGCAGGCTCGCGACGGTGGCCGCCGGTCGAGCGTCCGAGGCCGGACGGGCGCGAGTCAGTGGGCCTAGCCTGAGCTCGTGTCCATCTCGACCGCCGGCGCGATCGTCCTCGCGATCGTATGGACGACGCTCACCAACATCGCCTATCAGCGCGAGCACGACGCGGCGGCGGGGATGCCGTGCCTGTCGATGCGCCGGCCGATCGAGTCGCTGCGGCTGCTCATCGGCGACCGCAGCTGGCTGGTCGGCTTCGCCCTCGAAGGCGGGGGGTTCGCGTGCTACGCGGGCGCGGTCGCGTTCGGCTCGCTCGCGCTCGTGCAGAGCATAGGCGCCGGCGGGATCGGCGTGCTCGCGTGGCTCTCGGCCCGGGTGAGCGGCCGGCGGCTGGAGCGGCGCGCGCTCACGGGCGTCCAGCTCTCGGTGCTCGGGCTCGTCGCGCTCGGCGTCTCACTCGCGCACGGCGGGGGTGGGGGCTCGCACGGACAGACGGGGCCGATCCTCATCTGGATCGCCGTCGCCGCGCTCCTCGCCTGCGTCGTGCTCGGCGCGGGCCGCGGGCTGAAGCTCCTCGCCATCTCGAACGCGATTGCCGGGGGCCTGTTCTCCTCGATCGGGGACCTGTCAACGAAGATCGCGACGCAGGGCGGCGCGCGCTTCGCGTTCGTGGCCACGGTCATCGTCGGCTATCTCGTCGGCACCGCGCTGCTGCAGGTGGGCTACCAGCAGGGCGGGACGCTCACGGTGGCGGGCATCGGGACGCTCGTCACCAACTCGGTGCCGATCCTCGCCGGGACCGTGCTGCTCGCCGAGCCGATCCCCAGCGGGGTGTTCGGGATCCTGCGCGTCGGCGCATTCTGCGCCGTGGTCGGCGGCGCGATCCTGCTCGCCTCCGCCGACCGCGCGCGATCCGACGCGGTCTCGATGCCGGGTGAACGGTCCCCGGCATGAGCATTCCGGCCCCCGTGTGCGGCCCCGACGGCCTGTTCCACCCCGCCGACGAAGCAGAGGTGTCCGCGCTCGTGCGCTTCGCCGCCGCCCACGGCCGGCGGCTGCGAGTCCGCGGGTCCGGTCACGCGCCCCACGGGGCGGTGGACGGCGACCGCCCCGAAGATCTGCTGCTCACGCTGGAGGCGATGCGCGGCCTGCGGGTTCTCGACGCCGACGCACGTATCGTGCGCGCGCAGGCGGGGATCCATCTCGGGCCCGCCCCGGCGGGGGCGCCGATGGGCGGGGCGCTCGAGGACAGCCTGCTGTGGCAGCTCGCCGAGCACCACGGCTGGACGCTATCCACGACCGGGGGGATCACCCATCAGACGCTCGGCGGCTTCCTGGTCACCGGCTCGGCGGGGGGGACGCTCCAGCACTCGATTCTCGAGCACGTGCTCGAGGTCCGGCTCGTCGACGGCCGCGGCGAGGTGCGCGTGTTCTCCGCCTCCGACCCCGAGCCGGGGCTCGCCGCGGTGCTGCCGAGCCTCGGCCTGCTCGGGGTGATCACCGCGGTGACGCTGCGCTGCGAGGAGCTGTTCACGATCGCCGGCCAGGAGGCGATCGTCGACCTCGAGGCCGCCGCGATCGACTTCACCGGACCCGGCGACGCGGAGCGCCCGTCGCTCGTGCGGTTCCTCAGCGACGCCGAGTACGCCCGGATCGAGTGGTGGCCCCAGCGGGGCGCCGAGCGCCTGCTCGTCTGGCAGGCGCAGCGCACCGCGCCCCAGCCCGGTTTCCGGACCACCTTTTACGAGGAGTTCACCGCCTACCCGGTGCTCGCCGAGGCGCTGATCAGCACCCTGTACGTCATCTTCGGCAACCTCGCCGAGCCGCATCGGTCGGCCGAGCTGCTGCGCCGCAACGCCCGCCACGTCCGCGAGCTCCTCGACCTCCTCGACGCCGCGGGACGGCTCACCCCGCGGCGGCGGCGGGTCGGCTCCGCGCTGCCGTCGCTGATGTGCGGGGTGGCGCGGCTCAGCGGGGTGCTCGCCGCGCTGCGACCGACGGTTGAGCGAGCGCTGCCGCGGCTGGTGCCCGCGCTGCTGAACTTCGTGCTGCCGCTGGACGCGAACAAGCCGGGCATGCGCCGCGACGAGCCGCAGTCCTTCCGGGACTGGAGCTGGCACGGGCTGCCGATGGACAACCAGGCCAGCGACGTCCTGCTCGGCAGCGAGTTCAGCGAGCTGTGGGTCCCCCTGGGGCGCTCGCAGGAGCTCGTCGGGCTGTTGCGTGGCTACTTCGCCGAGCCGACCGACGCCCGCGACGCCTACCGTCGCACGGGGCTGTTCGCCTACGAGCTCTACGGCGCGCCGGCGGCGAGCGGCTGGCTGCATCCGGGGTACTCCGACGGCGAGGACGAGTGGCGCGAGGGTACGATCCGGCTCGACGTCTACTGGATCGCCGACAATGCCGAGGATCCCCGCGAGCGCTTCTTCTCGCAGTTCTGGGAGCTCCTGCGCAACCACGAGATTCCGTTCCGCCTGCACTGGGGCAAGGTGCTGCCCGGCTCCACGCCCGCGGACCGCGGCTGGGTCGAGCTGCTGCGCTCCCGGTACCCGCGCTGGGGGGACTTCCTTGCCCTGCGGGCCGAGCTCGACCCCGACGAGGTGTTCCTCACCGACTACTGGCGCGACCGCCTGGGGCTGTGGCCCGCGGTGACGTGCCGGCGAGACGGGTGAGCGGCGGGATGGGTCGCCACGGCACCCGAGACGACCTGCTCGTGCACGAGCGGGAGCCGTTCAACGCCGAGACCGCACGGGCCGCGCTCGCCGATCCCCTCACGCCGACCGAGGCGTTCTACGTGCGGGGCCACGGCGCGGTGCCCGAGCTCGACGCCGCGCGTTGGCGGCTGCGGGTGGAGGGGCTGGTGGACCGGGAGCTCGAGCTGTCGCTCGAGACGCTGCGGGAGGCGTTCGCCGAGCGCGAGGTGACCGCGACGCTGCAGTGCGCGGGCAACCGCCGGCGGGGCCTGATTGCGATCCGCGAGATCCCCGGCGAGGCCCCGTGGGGCCCGGGCGCGACCGGGACCGCCACCTGGACCGGCGTGGCACTCGCCGACGTGCTCGCCGCCGCCGGCCCACGTGTGGACGCCGCCCACGTCGGGTTCGAGGGTGAGGACCGCAGCGAGGAGGCGCAGCCGCCCCAGCGCTTCGGCGGGTCGGTGCCGATCGAGAAGGCGACGCGGCCGGAGGTGCTGCTCGCCTGGGCGATGAACGGCGCGCCGCTCACTCCCGTGCACGGCGCCCCGGTCCGGGTGGTGGTGCCGGGGTACATCGGCGCGCGCAGCGTCAAGTGGCTGCGGCGCATCGAGCTGCGCGAAGGCCCGTGGGACGGGTACTTCCAGCACGTCGTCTACCGCCTCGTGCCCCCGGACGGGACACCTGGACCGGGGGTGGGGATGCCGCTCGGGCTGGTCGCGCTCAACTCCGACGTCATCTCGCCGGTGGAGGGGGAGACGGTGCCCGCCGGCCGGGTGCGCGTCCACGGCTACGCGTTCGCGGGCGGCGAGCGCTCGGTGGCCCGGGTCGACGTGTCCGTCGACGGCGGCGCGAGCTGGTCCCAGGCGCAGCTGCTCGACGACCTCGGGCAGTGGGCGTGGCGCCAGTGGGAGATCGCGATCCAGCTCGCCCCCGGCGAGCACGAGCTGCGGGTCCGCGCCTGGGACTCCTCGGCGGCCGCGCAGCCGAGCGACGAGGCGGGCCTCTGGAACCCGAAGGGCTACGTGAACAACGCGACCCCGCGGATCCGCTTCCACGTCGTCGACGCCTGAGCGCCCGCCTCACGCGAGCCCCGTCGCATCGGGGTGAGGGGTGGCGAGCCGGGGGCGGGCCCCCCCCCCGCGCACGGCGGGCGGGGCGGCCCCCCCGCGGGGGGAGAACC
>CAXTTD010000062.1:11228-11579 GCA_964246945.1 uncultured Solirubrobacteraceae bacterium
GGCGTTCCGGGGGGCGGGGCCGCCAAGGGGTTTGCTCAACACCCGGGGGGCCCTCGGTGAGGCGGCGGTGAGCCGGCCGGAGACCGTGGCGCCGATCGCGGCACCGAGCGCGGAGGCGGAGGTGAGCCACGTAAACGCCTCGGTGCTCTGGGACGCCGGGGACACGCTGTCGAGTAGTTCGTAGAGGGCGACGCTCAGCAGCCCGATGCCGGCGCCCGCGACGCCGAGGACGACGGCGATCCCCACCAGCGACGTCGTCGTGAGCAGCGCGACGGGCAGCACCGCGGCGGTGGGCATCGCGCCGCCCACGTAGCGTGTCGGCGCGGCGGCCCCGGCGTTGGAGCGACCCCC
>CAXTTD010000063.1:0-10244 GCA_964246945.1 uncultured Solirubrobacteraceae bacterium
CCCTCACGCGGCCACGCGACCGCGGCCGACGGGCGCGGGCGCGGGCGTCGCGTTGTCCCTCGCCCGGTGTGTCGGGGTCGGCCGTCCGGGTCCTCAGCGATGCGGACCGGGTCGGTCGTGGGTGAGAAGTCGCCTGAGAGCCTTTGGGACCGGGGGATGAATCAGACGCGACCTCCGACCGGTCGTGGCCGGTGAGAGACGCTCGGCGAGTGGGCGACCAATCGCCTGATCTGGAGCCACGCGCGACGCATCGATTCCCGACAGTGACTGCAGGCTGACGAGCTCCGCGTAGCGACCTCCGTCGGCAAGCAGCCTTGCGTGCGAGTCCTGCTCGACCACGCGCCCGTGCTCGATGACGAGCACCCGGGTCTCATCGGGCACGTCGGGGATCCGGTGGGCGATGAGGACGACGCTTCGCCTCGTCGCCTCCTCGAGCAAGGTCTCGTGCAGCCGCACCGCCGTCAGGTTGTCGACCGCGCTGGTCGCCTCGTCGGCGATGAGGACGGGCGCGCGATCGAGCAGGGCTCGAGCCAGCCCCAGCCGCTGCCGCTGGCCCTCGGAAAGCGCTACGCCGCCCTCGCCGACGTCGCAGTCGAGCCCGAGTGGCAGTTGTTCGACGACCTGGGTCAGAGCGGCGCGCTCGATCACCTGCAACAGCTCCGCGTCGGTCGCGTTGGGTGAGGCGAACAGGAGGTTCTCGCGCACCGTGCTGCGAAACATCGCCGTCTGCTGCGGGACGAGGGTCACGTCCCGCCAGAGCTCCTCGGGTCCTCTGACGACGCCGTTGACACGGATCTCACCGGACGTGGGGCGAAGGAGCCCCGACAGGAGCAGCGCGAGACTGCTCTTCCCGCTCCCCGAGGAACCGACCACCATCGTGAACGCGGTCGAGGGCAGCTCGAGGTTGACACGTGTCAGCGCCGGCTCATCCTGGAGCGGATACTCGAAGGACAGGCCGACCACCGAGAGCGAGGCCTGTCGGCGCGTCGGCAGCAAGCTGCCGGCGTCGATCTTCGCGTCGGGCTGGACATCGGGCACGAGGTCGGCATATTCGAAGGTCCGGTCGAGCATCGCCGCGCTGGCCTGCGCGGTCGCGCCGAGGCTGATCATCTGCTGAATCGGAGCGTTGAGGCGCGCCTGCAGAGTGATCAAGACGACCACGGTGCCGACCGACAGGCTCGCGGTGGCGGTCCCGGCGAGGATCAGGAGCAACGGGGCCATGCCGCCGAACACCGCACCCACGAGCAGCTGCGCCCCGCTCCCCTGGGTCCGCTCACGTTGATTGAGCATCGAGATCTGGTCCGAGAGCCGAGCGAAGCGCGCACGCTGCCACCGATGGCGTCGCAGCGTTCGGCCGAGCACCACTCCGGGCAACGCGAGGTCCTCGGCGACCGCGTTGACGAGCTGAGCCGTCTGCTTCTGGACCGCCACCGCGAGCACGCGTCGGCGTCGTCGCACACCCTCGGTGAGGACACCGCCGAGCAGCCCGAGCGCGAGGGAGACCGAGCCCAGGAGCCATGAGAACACGAACATGACGACGATTCCGGCGATGAGCTGGATCGCGGCCGCGAGGAACGTCTGGACGGTGGTGACCGCGGCGCTGATGCCACCGATGTCGCTCACGATCCTCGCCTCGATGTCGGCGGTCGACTCGGTGGCGAAGAACGTCAGCGGCATCCGTTGCACCTTTCCGTAGACCGTGACGCGAAGCTGATGCACGACCCGCTGTCCAATTGTGGTGATCTGGATCGACTGCGCGATTCCCGCCGTCAGCCCGAACACGGAGCAGGCGAGTATTCCGCAGCAAAGAACGATCAGACGCCCGGTTTGATGATGGGGCAGAGGACCGTCGATGACCTTGCGCAGCAGGATCGGAGCCAGCGTCCCGGCGCCGACCTGGCCCAGGATCAGCAGCGCGCAGAAACCCACTCTCGCGCGATGTGGGCGCAGGAGGCCGGGGAGCCGTCCCCACGGCGAGCGGCCGTGAGTCGCGCGCGGTGAGCTCAGCTGAATATGTGGCTCTGCGCTTCCTGGAGCTGGGCTTCCGAGATCTCGTTCGGATCGACGGGCGTCGCCTTGCGCCAGCGCCCGTCGACCGGGCACTTCTGGAAATGGACACCGAGGCCGAGATGCACGGACTTCAGTAACGCGCGGCCTCGGTCAGCGGTGTAGTAGTGACCGTCTGAGCAACGGTAGATGCGCGGGTCTGGCATGGATCAGAGGTCTCCTTCTCGGGGTTATGTCTCGAGTACAGCGTCCGGTCTGAAGCGGCGGGCGACCGTCCAGGCGCTCGCCCCGGCGATCAGTGCCGTCGCGCCCCCTGCGATCAGCAGGAGCTCTCCCGGACCGACGTGGGGGGCGCCGAAGACGAACACAAAGAGGACACCGAGCGCCGGAAGCAGACCGACACCGCCGCCCAGACTGCCACTGGCGAGGACGCCGAGCTGGCCGGGTTGGGTGAGGCGCGGGTGGAGCAGCGCGACAAGCAGCGACAGACCGGTTGCAGCCCATCCGGCGAGGAGGGGCAGCGTGACCGCCAGTGTCAGGTAGGTGACGCTCAGGGAGAGCGTCGAGCCACGGCCCACGGTCAGTACGACGAGCCCGAGAGCACTGAGGGATGTCATACCCGCCCAGTACGCCACCGACATGCCGCCAGTGTACATGAGCAGTGCCGCCGCGATCGTCCCAGGTCCGTAGGGAGCCGCGAGCAGCGCCTCTATCCCTCCACGGCTCGTCTCCGAGCCCACGAGGTTGCGCACGGAGAGTCCGACGGCCACGGCGGTGAACACGGCGATGAGGCCCGGGACCAGCACGATCGCGATACCCACCTGCACGGCGTCGGACGTGGCGCCATACCGCACGGCGACTCGCGCCAACGTGCTCGCGCCGTTGACCGCCGAGCCGGTGATCAATGCGGGGGCGAGCAGAGCCGCTGTCGCGAAGATGAAGGGCACGAACGTCAACCCCAGGTAGCGCAGTCCCTCCCGGCGCGTTCGCCACGCGAGCGCCCGGATCAGCGCCGCGCAGCCGGGTCTGAGCTCAGAGGGCATCGCGCGCGCTCTCGTCGCCGAGCGCCGGCAGAGGATCCAACGCGGTGTCCGGGTGCAGGTGGCCGAACAGGTCGTTCAAGGGCTCGTCGGCCGGGCGGACCTCGAGGATCCCGACGCCTCTGGAGACGAGGGCGGCAACGACCTCCTCGACGCCTCGCTCGTCGGGCACGTCGACCACGACGTCGGCGTCGGAATGCGCCACGTAGCCGCGACCGAGGTGGTCGAGGGCGCCGACCAGGTCACCGCGACCGCGTATACGCACGGGGGCCCGGGGGGCGAGCAGTGGGGCGCGCCGCCCCCGGGGCGCGGGGCGGGCGGTGCCCCGCCCGCGCTCCAGCAGGGTCACATCGCCGCCCGCGTCGCTCACCTCCGACAGCTGGTGGGTCGACACGATCACCGCGCGCTCGGTATCGGCAAGGGTCTTGAGATAGCGGCGGATCGAGCTGCTGGTTTCCGGGTCGACACCGGACAGGGGTTCGTCGAGCAGGAGTACCTGCGGGTCGGTGAGCAGCGCCCGCGCCAGGCTCACCCGCTGTGCCTGACCGCGGCTCAGGATCCCCGCCCGTGTCGTCCGTATATCAGCGAGGTCCACGCGCGCAAGGGCCCGGGCGACACTCGCGGGGACTTCAGCCGCATGGATTCCACGGACGCGCGCCCAGTAGCCGAGGTTGTCCTCGACGCTGAGCCGCGGCGCCAACGCTGCTCGGTGGGAGCTGACTCCGATGAGCATCTTGGCGGCCGGCTCCAGGAAGGGATCCCGGCCGGCGATGCGCACGGACCCGGACATCGGCGGGAGCACGCCCGACAGGACACGAAACAACGTCGTCTTCCCGGCGCCGTTCTCGCCAACGACGAAGTGCAGTCCGGCGTCGAATCGAAGCTGGCCGGCGTCGAGGACGACCCGGCCGCGGTAGCCCGCCTGGAGATCGCGTATCTCGAGCAGGCTCACGCGTCGGCCCCTGACACGAGATGATCGATCGTCAGCGGGCAGGCTCCGAACGGTCGGGACACGGGCTCTCGGTGAGAGCGAACCGCGAACCCGGCCTCCGCGACCGCCCAGGCGAACACCTCGGCGCCGACCAGGTACTGGTGGGAGTACCCATGGCCGGCGTCCAACGCCGTGTAGAAGGTCTGACCAAGTGCGCGCGCGGTGATCTCGGTGGCGATCGCGTGGACTTCGATGACCACCATGCCGTGGCCGCTCACCACCTCCCGCCAGCGGCGCAGAAGTGCCCGCAGATCCGCCGCCACCGCCGAGGGTGTGATCGTGGACCCGTCGGGTCGTGCGAACGCCCCGTCCACGTGCGGCCACGTCGTGGGCGGCGGGTCGGCATCCTCGGCAATGCTGCGGTCATGGAACACGGATTTGCTCAGGTGCAGCGCTTTCGTCGGATCGAGCCCGCGGGCGGACAACGCAGCGACGATTGCCTCCGGCTGCCCGACGTCGCCATCGATCACAGTGTGTGGGATGTTCGCCGCCGACAGGCGCTCCGCGGTGGCGGTGCGAGCCACCGCGCTGGAGTCGACTCCCACCGCGAACGGAGGCGCCCTCGTCGTGTCTCGACCGCGGCGGGTCCGGCGGTCGACGCCGCGGTGCACGGCCTCGAGCAGGCGCCCATCGCCGCAGCCGGTATCGACGATGAGCGTGGGCGGGTCCCGGCACCGCCGAGCATCGAAGAGCGGCAGAACGAGCTCGAGCGTGGGTGCTTCGCAGCTGGTGCTAAACACCTCACCGCTGAAGTCGAGGTCAAGCGCGCGATCTATGTGCGGTTCGTGGTGCGGCGGCGCGGTCGTCCATCCGGCCGGTGAGCCGCCGAAGAGAAGCTCCGGTACGCGGCGGAAGGTGGCGATGTAGCTCAGCGGGTACCAGTACTGCGCCGACCACGAGACGGCGAGTCGTCCGGGGTCGGTCAGCGCGAGCCCGGCATGGCGGTCCACGTCGCAGATCCATCTCTGACTCCGCAGGATCCGCAGCAGAAGGTGAGCCTCGGCGAGAGCCGCCGCGTCGTCAGCCGGGAGTCTGACCCGGTCCTCATCGCCGACGAGCACCCCGGTGCGGATGAGTCGCACCAGGGCCGGCGCGACGAGGTGGCCGTCGAGGTGAGGCCCGATCTGCCCTCGAACCTCGGCTGGGAGGTCGGGAGACAACCCCCAGTCGGCTTCCAGCAGCGCGCACGCCCGCTCCAGTGACCTCGAGGTCGCGGTGTCGAGGACGGTCACCGGCGTGCGGACGAGGCGCGCGGCGCATCCCAGGAGCTCCTCGACCGGCCGATAGTGATCCGCGTGGGGAAGGACGGACCGGCCCCGTTGGGTGACGGCAATGGTTGCCTGACCTCGGCGTCGCTCCAAAGAGACCCAGCCCTGATCGGCGAGCAGTCTGAGGGCAACGGACAGGAAGCCCTCGCGCGCTGCGAACGAGCGGCTCAGCTCGGCGACATCTCGGACGCCACCGCCGGCGATCGCCGCGAGGATCCCCGAGCCCTGCAGCGCCGCCACGGTCGACCCGACGCCGAGGCCGTCGGTATGGCGGCACAGGCGGTCATAGACCGCGACGGCACACGCGCGGTCCAGATCCCTCACGAGAGCCGGCTCAGCCATCGCCGGCTTTCGCCAGTCGCCGTTCGGCGGGTCTGGTGAGTTCCGCTTGGAATTCACGCATCGCGGGGATCAAGCCGACGGAGTCGTACATGAAACCACCGTGGCCCCAGGGACTATCGAGGATTCGATGCCGGCTGTCGCGACCCGCTGCCGTCAGCGCCCGGTGCAGTGCAGACGTCTCAGCCGCGGGATAACGCCAGTCGCCGGCGTAGCTGAGAAACAGGGTGCGTGCGCTGATCGCGGATGCGACATTCGACAGGCCGCCGTACTCCGCCACGAGGTCGAAGTACTCCACGGCGCGGGTCAGGTACATGAGGCCGTTGGCATCGATGTGTCGTCCGGCCCCGTGGCCCAGCCTGTCCATGAACAGCTCGATCTCGAACTCCGGCTCCAGGGTGAAGCCCAGTCTTCCCGACCGTGTCGTGCGGGCGAAACGCCGCTCCATGGCCTCGCGACTCATCCACAGCGGCAGGGCGGCGAGCACGGCGTTGCGCAGACCGCGCTCGGGCGACGCGCCGTCGTAGTAGTCGCCGTCGTTGTAGTCCGGATCGGACCGGATCAGCTCGCGCATGGCGGAGAAGATGGCGATCGAATGAGCCGAGGTGGCCGGCGTGGTGGCGATGACGACCGCGGCGGCCACTCGCTCAGGGGCGTGGATGGTCAGCTCCAGCACCTGCTGTCCGCCGAAGCAGCCGCCGACGGCGAGCTGAAGTCGGCCGACCCCGAGGACGTCGAGCGCTCGGTTCAGCGCGCGCGCGACGTCACGCACGGTGAACACGGGAAAGCGACGGCCGTAGGGGCGGCCCGTCGCTGGATCCAGGCTGGCGGGCCGCGAGCTGCGGCCTGCTCCGAGCGCGTCTGCGCAGATCACGAATAGCCGGTCGGTGTCGAGCAGTCGCCCGGGTCCGATGGCGTCGTTCCACCAGCCGGTGGGTCCGCCGTCGACCGCGGGGCCTGCGGCGTGCGCGGTCTTGGTGAGCGAGTGACACACCAGCACCGCGTTCTCGCCATCGAACCGCCCGTAGGTCTCAACGTTGAGCTCGACCGCGGGAAGCGTCGCGCCGCAGTCGAGCTCCAGCGCTCCGATCGCGCAGGGACGTACCTTCGCTCGCAGGGGCACAGTGCTCAGTGGGTGACGTGGCCGCCGGGGAAGTCCGACGGACGGGGGAGATCGGGAAGCTCCGAGCGGAGCGTCAACCCGACCAACCGACCGTCGAGTCGAACCACGAGACCTGATCCGATCAGGCGGTCCGCGGCGGCGCGCGCCGCCTCGATGGTGCAGGGGACGCCGAAGCGCTGGGTGACCGCGCGGGCGACGCCGTGCTCCGGTGGCGCGCCGTCGCAGACGACGCACACCATCGCGTCGAGTCCGGCCAGGGACTGCCGCGAGCGGGCAGCGACCGTCCGGGTGTCGATGATGTCGGTGCTGTCGCCGCGGTCCAGACGGCAGAGCACAGGACGAAGTTCACCGGCGAAGCTCGCTTTCCAACGCGCCACGGCTCCACGAAGCTGCGCGACCCCCGGACGACGGTCCGCATCGCAGGCGGTTGGGTCGTCGGCCCCACCCGCGAAGTAGTAGGCGAGATCCGCGAGCTCGGCGTCAGGCAGTGGGTAGACGTGCCGCATGGCCGGTACCGGGCGCAGGGAGAGACCCAGCTCATCCGCCCGCTCGTGATAGACGCTGAAGCGATCGAACCGGAGGCGAACCAGGTTTCCGGGTGGCTGGAGATGCTCGAGGTACGGGACCAGCCGGGCCATCTCGAGATACCACTCGTCCTGCTCGGCCGGGAAATCCCAGATAACCGACCACGACATGCGTAGCCCGGTCTCGCGCGCCCACTTCAGGAGTTGCACGTTCTTCCATGCCTGGGTGCCCTTGTCCATCAGGCGCAGGACGTCGCTGTGAAGGCTCTCGATCCCCGGCTGAACCCACGTCACCCCCGCCTCGACAAGCTGCCGCACGTTGTCTTCGGTGACGTTCGCCTTGATCTCATAGAAGAATCGTCGCCGACGCTCGCTCTGGGCGAGGGCCGGGAGCAACGTCGTGTAGTAGGCAGTGTCGAGGATGTTGTCAACGACCTCGAAGTCGTGAACGCCGTAACGATCCTCGAGTGCCTGCAACTCCCGCAGGACGTGCTCCGGAGATTTCGCGTGGTACTGCATACTCGACCCGTTCAGGCCGCAGAACGTGCAGTGATGCTTTGCCCCCCACCAGCAGCCGCGTGAGGTCTCCAGCGGGAGTCCCGGGCGCACGTGGTCGCGCAGCGGCGACGTCGCCCAGGCGGTGAAGTAGTCGTCGAAGTCGGGGACGGGAAGGCTGTCGAGTGCGTGGAAGGTGGCTCGTGCCGTCTGTGAGCGACCGGCCGCAGCCGTGGACCGGTGGCACGGCCCGATGACTCCCGGCGGGAGCGCGGTGGCCGGGACCGCGCGCCCGTGCTCGAGCACGAGGTCACACAGATTGACGATCAGCCGGTCGGCCTCACCGGAGACCACGTAGTCCACCCAGGGAAAGCACCTGTGCGTCGCGCGGCCCATGACGGTCTCGCAGTTGGCGCCGCCGATCATCGTGATGACCTCCGGATCGAGCTCCCGGAGCCGACGGAGCAGCGCCAACGAGGCCGCGTGCTGCTGGAAGGTGGAGGTGCAGCCGACGAGCTTCGGCGAACGACTCAGGACGTCCGCGGCCATCTCGTCGATGAAGCCCGGCGCCTCTGCTCGCAGGTGCCGCAGGGCATCGAGCGTGCTCGGTGGACATGCCCTCTCACTCACGGACAGGTCGGGTCCGCCCATCATGATTTCGTCCAGGTACGCGTCGACCGCCCCATCCGCATTCCGGAAGGCGGCCTCAGCGAAGGTCCACTCGCCGGCGAGAAAGTGCGCTGGGAGCTGTTCGGTGATGTCGTAGGCGCCCAGTCCCGCTCGCTCGGCGAACGTCAGATTCGCGTGGCGCACCTCACAGGAGACACGGTGAACGCTGAGAACACTCTTGAGGATGCCCAAGGCGATCGACGGACGCTCGATTGACGCGTAGGGCATTGACACGAGCACGACCTCGGCGACCCCCGGGGGGGGCTACACCGCCCCGGGGGCCAGCGCGGTCGCGTGGGTCATGCCCCGGAGGTCGCGGCCGGTCGCGCGTTCGCCAACGCGGCCGCAGCTGGCGGTTGCGGCTCCTCGTCGAAGAATCCTCGGTCGAACAAACCGTCGAGTACGCCGAGTGTCTCGACCATGGGTTGTCCGGTTCTCCGCTCGTGCGCGAGCGCCAACTCCCCCACGCTGAGATCCCCGCCGGCAATGAGCGCGGCGAGGCCGTTGGCGTCCGTCTGTCCGTCGAACGCGGCTTCTACCCCGCGGCAGGCGACCCGGGCCGTCGTGCCCTCCGCCGACACCGTGACGTCTCTGCGCAGGCGGACGATGTCGGCGTGGCGCAGACGGCTCCGCACGTTGACGTCGATCATGTCGACGACCTGCTCGCAGAGTTCGCCGGCCGACTGGAAGCGGCGCTCATCGAGAGTCCAGTAGCCGAGCGGCCACCGTTCGCTGGCGTCGCACGGGGTGATGAGCTTGATCGAACCCTCGACCATGTTGAGGAGGAAGCCCGAGACACAGGCGATGGTGGACGAGGCATCCGCGTCGACCAGCTCGGCTCTGCGTTTCTCGCGAAACTGCATCGCGCGGCCCGCGTTGGATTTTGGGAATGCCTCTGAAGCCTCCTTGTTCTGCGGGACGAGCTCGACGCGGAGAAGCTCTTCCGGTGAGAGCGCCTCGTGGACCCGTCGGAGCGTGCGCAGCGTCGTGATCGAAAACCGGTCAACCACGGATTCCAGTGAATGGGTGAGCGCGAGCAGGTCTCGAGTTCGCTCGGGATCCTTGTGGGCGAGCGCCGTGGTCGTCTGCGGGCAGCGGCCCAGCACGGAGTGGAAGTCGACGACGAAACGCTCGTAGTCGGGGTTGTCCAGCGGATCGGTCGCCCAGTAGAGGAAGCCGTGCCGAATGCCGTCTCCGAAAATGCTGCGGAGGCCGGTGAGGGATTCTCGCCAACGCCGGCCGGTGTCGGTGTCATAGACCCACGTGTGCTCGAACCTGGGCGCCGCGACGCCGCAGAACCAGCAGCCGACCGTGCAGCCCTGGGACAGCTCGATCGCCATCGGGGCGTGCACGATCGCACTGGCTCGTCTGCCGCCGAGCTCACCGACACAGCGGTTGATCTGGCGTTGTCGCCAGGCGGCGAGCGCCGGGTGAGAGAACGCCCCCTCACTGCGCGCGGTGTCTCGATGCGCGACCTTCTCCGCGATGAACGCGCGATACCGCGACACCGCGCTCGGCATTTCGGCGTCCCCACGCTCGCAGGCTGCGTTGAGCTCGCGAGCGACGTCGACGAACACGAGCGCGCGCGCGGACTCGACGTCGAGATCGAGTCCCAACCCGCTGAGCGCACGCTCAGGCGCTTCGCAGAACTCCGCGCGAAACTGCGGGTCCATCGTCCATCGTTCGAGCGCGCGCTTCATGTGCGCGACCTCTCGGATGTGGTCCTGGGGGGGCGGGGGAAGGTGCCCCGCGGGAGGCCCCGCGCCCGGGGGGGCCGGGGGCGGGGGG
>CAXTTD010000063.1:10254-11578 GCA_964246945.1 uncultured Solirubrobacteraceae bacterium
CGTGCCCTCCCCCACCCCGCGCCGCCCGCCCCCCGGCCGGGCCCCCGCCCCCCTCGACCGTTGCCGCGACGGCTGACCGGAGGTGCATGGTGGGCGTTCCTGCCCTCGGGCTCCGCTCGTGCGTCCCTCGGCCGCTCTCGCGGATCAGGAGAGCACCGCGACGGCCACCGCGACCACGGCAGCCGCGGCCTCTGCGGCGGCCCCGATCGATGTGACGCTGGTCGCGGTCTGGGAGACGGTCGTGGTCGTGTCGACCTCGACTTCGACCTCCACCGTGTCGGGGTGCGTCACGCCCCGGGATGCTGCTCTGGCAAGCTCCCGCTCGCTCACCGCCGGGGTGACGTTCCCCGACATCGTCGGCAGCACGAGGTAGCGAAGCCGCTCGGTGCTCTGGACGATGCGCAGCTCGCAACCCTCCGCGAGCGGTATGAACGGCCTGATCGCATCGAGCGCCTCTGCCGCGTCCGCTGTGCCGCGGGTGAGCGGAAGGTACTTGAGCGTCTCGGTGTCCTCGAGCACTCGGACCTCGACGTAATCCTCCAGCTCGAGACCCTCGTCGGCGAGGACCGCCTTCGGCTCGGCTACGAGCCGGGCACGGTATTCCGGGTCCCTCCAGGATCGCGCAGCTGCCAACGAGACAATGGTTCGAGCGCGGTCGCCCTCGCTGTACATTTCCTGCCCCTTTCGTGGCCGGATTAGTGTCCCTGCGTAGGGACTGGAATGGTTGCGGATTTTCCTGCGAAACGCAAGCCTGCGCGTTGTGTGTCTCCATTCAGTGACATCCCTCGAGCATCGCGCGGAACATGTCGGCCCCGTGGACGGCAACGCCCGCGGCGTACACGCGGTCGGCGAGCCAGCGGTCGGAGGTGACCACGCGCACGAGTGCCGGTTCGGGCTCGCGCTCCACCCGGCGGACGATCTCGAAGTCCGCGGCGTCGGCGCGCGGGCGCGGGGCGTGGGCGATCTCGATCACGGTCGAGCGCAGGCGGGGCCGGGGCGCCCGCTCGAAGACGACCACCACGTCCTCGCCCTCGGCGGCCGCCCAGCGCTCGAGCAGGTCGACGAGATGGGCCATCGCGCGGTCGCGGTCGCGCCACCAGCCGTCCGGCCGCGTCCCGATCACGTTCATCCCGTCGACGTACCAGCGCATCAGGCGTCGTCCGCCGGCGGGCGGCGCGCGGTCTTGCGCTGTGACCGGTGCTGCTTGGCGGCCCGCCCGCGGGCCACCGAACCGGCGCTCGGGCGGGTGGCCCGGCGCGGGCGCGGCCCCACGCGGGCGGCGGCGCGGCGGCCGCGCCGTGGCGCCAGGGCGAGCGCGCGGTTG
>CAXTTD010000064.1:0-11551 GCA_964246945.1 uncultured Solirubrobacteraceae bacterium
GCTCGCCGAGCGGCTCGACGGTGCGCACCAGGTCGTAGGCGAAGAAGCCGAACGCGCCGCCGGCGAACGGCAGCTCGAGGCCGGGGACCACCGCCGGCGCACGCACCCGCGCGAGGGCGGCCTGGGCGAGCGCGTAGGGGTCACCGCCGTCGGAGAGCGACCAGCGCAGCACCGAGCGCGGCTGCACCCCGATGAACGAGTAGCGCCCCACGCGACCCTGCTCGGCGGATTCGAGCAGGAACGCCGGACGCGCGTCGCGGAGCTTCAGGAACGCCGAGACCGGGGTCTCGGTGTCGGCGATCCACGTCTGGTGCAGTGGCACCAGGTCGTGCGCGGCGGCGAGCGCCCGGACGTCGTCCAGCGTCGGCGTGGTGGGCTCAGTGGCGGCGGTCATCGAGCACGCGCCCCGCGTCGGCGAGCGTGAGCCCGCGGCCGGCGAGCAGCACGAGCAGGTGGTAGATCACGTCGGCGGCCTCCTGCGCGAGGCGCTCGTCGGACTCCTCGCGGGCGGCCCGCGCCACCTCCTCGGCCTCCTCCTGGACCTTCGCGCCCGCAAGCTCCGGATCCTCGAGCAGCGCCACCGTGTAGGAGCCCGGCGGGCGCTGTCCGGAGCGAGCGGCAATCGTGCGCTCCAGATCGGGCAGCGTCTCGTGGGAGGCGGGCAGCGCGGGGTCGCCGCGGTGAAAGCAGGTGCGCTCGCCGGTGTGGCAGGCGGGCCCGGCGGGATCGACGAGCGCGAGCAGCGCGTCCCCGTCGCAGTCGTAGCGCAGCGCCCGCAGCCGCTGGGTGTGGCCGGAGGTCTCTCCCTTGTGCCACAGCGCGGCGCGCGAGCGGCTGTAGAAGTGCATCTCGCCGGTCGCCCGGGTCCGGGCGAGCGCCTCCGCGTTCATGTACGCGAGCGTGAGCACCTCGCCGCTGCCGGCGTCCTGCACCACGCACGGCACGAGTCCGCGCTCGTCGAATGCGACCTCCGCGTCGTTCACGCGGACGGATGATAAGGGCGCTCAGGGGGCGGTCGCGCTCAGGTGACTGCGCTCAGCGCGAGGATCTCCTCCGGGCTCCAGGTCTCGAGCAGCTCGCGGGTGCCGGCCCCGTCGAGGGCCCGGGAGAACAGGAACCCCTGGCCGTACTCGCAGCCGAGCGAGCGCAGGTGGCGCAGCTGATCGAGCGTCTCGATGCCCTCGGCGATCACCGGCAGGCCGAGGCTGTGGGCGAGCGCGACGGTGGAGCGGACGATCACGTCGTTGCCGTGCGCCGGCTCGTCGATCGTGGCCACGAAGCTGCGGTCGATCTTCAGCGCGTCGACCGGGAAGCGGTGCAGTGCCGTGAGCGACGAGTAACCGGTGCCGAAGTCGTCGAGGTGCAGGCCGACGCCCGCGTCGGTCACCTGGGTGAAGACGTGTTGGGTGCGCTCGACCTCCCGCATGAGCGTCGACTCGGTGATCTCGAGCTTCAGCGCGTGCGGCGGCAGCGCCGCGGAGATGATCGCGGAGCGGACCTGTTCGGCCCAGCCGGGATCGTCGAGCTGACGGCCGGAGAGGTTCACCGAGATGCACACGTCCTCGGCGACGAGACCGTCCTCCCGCCACCCGGCAAGGCTCGCCAGCGCCCCTTGGAGCACCTGCTGGCCGAGCGCGCCGATGACCCCGGTCTCCTCGGCGATCGAGATGAACTCGCTCGGCGGGACGGTCCCGCCCTCTCCCCAGTCGACGGGCCAGCGGGCGAGGGCCTCGAGGCCCGAGAGGTCCCCGGTGGCGAGGTTCACGATCGGCTGGTAGTGGATGCCGAGCATCGCGCACTCGATGACGTGGCGCAGCTCGGTCTCGCGGGTGAGGCGGTCGACCACCCGGCGGTGCATCGACTCGTCGAACACCGCGCAGCGCGAGCGTCCGCGGCGCTTGGCGTCGTACATCGCGATGTCGGCGTTGCGCATGAGCTCCGCGGAGGCGAGGCCGGCCGTCGCGACCGCGATGCCGATCGACGCGGAGGCGAACAGCTCGTTGCCGTCGATCTCGAACACTTCGTCGAGTGAATCCAGGACGCGCCGGGACACCACCAGCGCGTCGGCGGTCTCGGTGATGTCCTCGAGCAGCACCGTGAACTCGTCCCCGCCGATCCGGGCCACGGTGTCCCCGGGCCGCAGCGCCGCCTGCAGGCGGCCGGCGAGCGCGATCAGCAGCTGATCCCCGACGGCGTGGCTCAAGCTGTCGTTGACGAGCTTGAAGCGGTCGATGTCGATGAACAGCACCGCGCAGCCGCTTCCCGGGTTGCGCGACGCGCGCTGCAGGATCTGGTTGACGCGGTCCATGAACAGGGTGCGGTTGGGCAGCCCGGTGAGGGTGTCATGCAGCGCGTCGTGCTGCAGGCGCAGCTGGGCGATGCGCCGGTCGGTGACGTCCGAGAGCGAGCCCGCCATTCGCGTAGGGGTGCCGTCGGGGTCGCGGATCGCGAGGCCCCGGGTCATCACCCAGCGCCAGCCTCCATCGGCGTGTCGCATCCGATGTTCGGACTGCAGGTGGGAGGTGCGTCCCTCGAGGTAGGCCTTGATCGCGGCCCGCAGCCGCAGGACGTCGCCGGAGTGCACGAGGTCAAACCAGGCGCTCGGGTCCGCGTCGATGATCGGGTCGGCGCCGCCCGCCCGCCCGAGGATCGCGTGCCAGCGGGGCGAGAAGTAGATCTGGCCGGTGCGCAGGTCCCAGTCCCAGATGCCGTCGTTGGCGGCGCGGACGGCGAGCGCGTAGCGCTCCTCGGACCGCGAGAGCTCGCGGATCGCGTTCTGGTGGCGGATCGCGTAGCGGATCGCACGCTCGAGCATCGCGGACTCGAGCTCCTGCTTGACCAGGTAGTCGGTGACGCCGAGCGCGGCCGCCTCCAGGTCGACCTCGTAGGCCGCCATCCCGGTGAGCATGATCACGGCGGCGTGGGAGTTCGCGGCGAAGCCGTCGCGGACGAGGTCGAGACCGGTGCGGTCACCGAGCCGGTAGTCGATCAGGTAGACGTCGTGGCGGCGCTCGCGGATCGCCTGCAGGGCGTCGGCGTAGGCGGGGCGCCACTCGACGGTGAAACGCGCCCGTTCCTGACGCTCGAGCATCTCGCGCGTGATCAGGAAGTCGTCCTCGTCGTCCTCGACCAACAGCACGCGGATCGCGTCGGCGTCGGCCTCAGAGCGCGGCATTCGTCTCTCCGTCGGGAAGCTCGACGATCTCGAACCAGTACTGCGTCCAGGTCCGCATCACGTCCACGAGCCCTGCGAACGTCACCGGCTTGGTGATGAACGAGCTCACACCGAGGTCGTAGGTGGCCAGGATGTCGGCCTCGTCCTTGGATGTGGTGAGCACGACGATCGGGATGCGCCGCAGCGAATCATCGGCCTTGATCTCCTGCAGCGCCTCCCGGCCGTCCTTTTTGGGCATGTTGAGGTCAAGCAGGATGATCCCCGGGCGCGGGGATTCCGTCTCGCTCCAGCGGCCGGCGTGACGCAGGTAGTCGAGCAGGTCCTGCCCGTCGCACACGAACTTCATCTCGTTGGCCAGCCGCGACTCCTGCAGCGCGTCGCGCGCGAGCTCCCGGTCCTCCTCGTCGTCATCGGCGAGCAGGATGGTGAACGGCGCGCGGGCGTCAGACAGCGACATACGGTTCCTCTCGAGTGGGCGACCCGTTCGAGCTCGCAGGCCCCGGTGAGGCCTCCGAGACGGCTTCGGTGCGCTGGGTCTGCAGGGTGACGGTGAAGGTCGCGCCCTCCCCGGGCGCGCCGTGGGCGACCACGGTCCCGCCGTGGCGCTCGGCGATCTTGCGGCACAGGGCCAGGCCGATCCCGGTCCCCGGGTAGGTGCCGCGGCCGTGCAGGCGCTCGAACACGCGGAAGATGCGGCGGCTGTACTGGGGGTCGAAGCCGATCCCGTTGTCCGCGACGGTGATCGTCGCCCAGCCCGGCTGCACCGTGGACTTGATCGCCACCACCGGCTCGACGCCCTCGCGCCGGAACTTCAGCGCATTGGAGACGAGGTTCTGCAGCAGCTGACGCATCTGCGGCGCGTCGGCGTTGAGGGTGGGCAGCACTCCCAGTTCGATGCGGGCGCCGGTGCGAGCGACCTGCTCGGAGAGGTCGTCGAGGACGTCATCGGTGATCTTCGCCAGGTCGACGGCCGAGAACGGCTGGCCCTGGGTGGAGACCCGCGAGAAGCGCAGCAGGTCCTCGATCAGGGTCTGCATCCGCTCCGCCGACGCGTTGGCACGCCGCAGGTAATCCGCGCCTCGCTCCGAAAGGTTCTCGCGTTCGGTCTCGGAGATGCGCTCGGTGAACGTGCGCACCTTGCGCAGCGGCTCCTGCAGGTCGTGGGAGGCGATCGAGGCGAACTGGTCGAGCTCGGCGTTGGAGCGCACGAGCTCCTGGGCCTGGCGTTCGAGCTGATCGTTGGAGCGCTCGAGCGCCCCGTTGGCCTCCTCGAGCCGCACGTGGGCGGAGCTGAGCTCGCCGTTGGCCGACGTGAGCTGGCCGTTGACCGCGCGGACGCGCTCGGCGTCGCGAATCGAGCGGCGCACGAGGAACAGCGCACCGAGCGCGACGAGCCCGAAGGCCACGAAGATCACCCACGGCAGGTCGTGACGGAAGCCGGACACCGAGGCGAAGAACTCGCTGGTGGGGAGCGACAGGATGATCTTCCAGTCCGTGTTGGCGAGCGTGACCGAATCGAAGTACTTCAATCCCTGGGCCGTGTGGATCACCCCGTCGGGGTGGGACAGCGCCTGAAGCTGGGACTTGGTGTGGAACACGTACCCCGGGGGCCGCAGCGGGTTGGTCGACGCGATCACGGTCTTGGAGCCGTCGATCACCGACGAGTGGTGGCCCTGAGCCCCGGGGATCTTGGCCAGCTCGGAGGCGACGAACGAGGAGATCGTGCTCGGTCTGAGGCCGGTGACGAGGATCCGAGGCCCGGCGCTCGTCTGCAGGCGGCTCGCGAAGTCGATGACGCCGGTCGACCCGTACGCGGAGCGATCGCCCAGGTACCAGGGGGCTCCGGCGCGTACCGCGCTCACCGCGCCGGGCCCGGCGATGCTGGCTGCCGCCTGAGTGGTGAACCCGGAGCTGTGGGCGAGGACCCGACCGTCGGGCGCGAGCAGGGCGAGGAACTGGTCGTTGCCGAGCTCCCCCTGCAGGGCACGGTCGGACACCGTCGGGCGACCGTAGACCGCGAGCGCGCCGGGAGCCGGCCGGCTCGTCGCCTGGAACACCGTGTCGACGAGGCCGGAGACGAGCTGGGCGCGCTGGTGGGCCGTGGTCTCGAGATTGTGTCGCGACTGCGCCTGGTTGCTGGACAGCTCGACCGCGAACACGGCGAGCAGCGCGAGCACGATGAGCGCCCCGGCAAGTAGTGCGGCCAGCCCCTGTTTACGTCTCATCGATCGACTCCTGGTGACGGAGGGCGCTTCATTCCTGGTCAGCTTCTCGACCCCCCCACCCTCATCGCACTGCCGACTTGAGTATTTGCGCAGGATGTTCGGCAGATGTCGTACGCAAACCTCTATTCGATGCCCAGGCGGTCGAGCACGCGCTCATCGGCCCGCCAATGATGACGGACCCGGACCGACAACTCGAGATGGACGCGCGAGCCGAGCTCGCGCTCGATCGTCCGGCGGGCCGCGACCCCGATCGCCTTGATCATCCGGCCCTGCGCGCCGATGAGGATCCCCTTCTGGGACTCGGTCTCCGTGAGCACCACCGCCTCGATGCGGACGAGATCCTCGCGAGGACGGCTGATGTCGTTCACCTCGACCTCGACGGAGTGGGGCACCTCCTCGCGGGTGCGGGCGAGCACCTGCTCACGGACGAGCTCGGCGAGCACCACCGACGGGGCCTGGTCGGAGCGCTGATGGGCGGCGAAGTACCGGGGGCCGGCCGGCAGCAGCGACACGAGATGCTCAATGAGCGCGGCTACACCTCTGCCCGTGCGGGCACTCACCGGGAAGATCTCGCCGCCGAGCTCGAGCGCCGCGGCGTCCTGCAGGGTGGCGGCCACCTTTGCGGGGTCCGCACGGTCGACCTTGTTCACCGCGATCGGCACCGCCATACCGCGTGCCGCTGCCGGGCGCAGCAGCGAGGCGATGAAGCGGTCGCCGGGACCGACGCCCTGCATCGCGTTGATGACCAGCAGGCAGCCGTCCGCATCGCCGAGCTCCGACTCCACGCGGTGCTGCATGCGTTCGGTGAGCGCATCGCGCGGGCGTTGGACGCCGGGCAGGTCGACGAGCACCAGCTGCCAGTCGGGCCCGTTGGCCACGCCCCGGATGGCGCGGCGCGTCGTCTGCGGCTTATCGGAGACGATCGCGATCTTGGCGCCCACGATCGCGTTGGCGAGCGTCGACTTGCCAACGTTGGGCCGGCCGGCGAGGGCGATGAAACCGGAGCGGGCCGTGCCCGCGCTCAACTCACCCATCGCATGAGCTCCGCCTGCAGGGCGAGCATCTCGCCCTCGTCGGTCTCGTGATCCATGCCGGTGAGGTGCAGCGCGCCGTGGATCACCGCCTCGCGGACGTCCTCGGTGTGCGGCGGGCAGATGACGATGTCCCCGAGCTCCCGCGGGCCGGCACTTGGCGCGTCCTCATCGACGCCGAAGGACAGCACGTCGGTGGGTGCGTCGCGGTCGCGGAAGCGCCGGTTGAGCTCCTGGATCCGCTCCTCGTCCACGAACGAGATCGCGAGGTGACCGTCACTGATCCCCGCCGAGGCGAGCGCGAGCGCGCACAGCTCCTCGAGCTCGACGGCGGTCGGGGATCCATCCCCGGCCACCCCGGGCTCGCTGCGCTCCTCGATGCCGATGACCTCGACGTCGAGCATCACTGGCCTGTCCGGTGGGTGGCCGGCATCAGCCCGCCTTCCGGGGGCGCAGCTCGGGCGCCTGGCTCTGGGCGTGGGAGTCATAGGCGGCCACGATCCGCCGCACGAGCTTGTGGCGCACGACGTCCTCGCCGCCGAAGCGCACGAACTCGACGTCCTCGACACCCTCGAGGATCTCGCCGACCGCAACGAGCCCCGATCCCAGGTCGCGCGGCAGGTCGATCTGGGTGATGTCCCCGGTGACCACGATCTTCGAGTTGAAGCCCAGGCGGGTGAGGAACATCTTCATCTGCTCGGGGCTCGTGTTCTGGGCCTCGTCGAGGATGATGAAGCTGTCATTGATCGTCCGGCCGCGCATGAACGCGAGCGGCGCCACCTCGATCACCCCGCGCTCGAGGTGCTGGGAGACCTTCTCGGGCTCGAGCATGTCGTGCAGCGCGTCGAACAGCGGGCGCAGGTAGGGGTCGACCTTGGCCATCAGGTCCCCGGGCAGGAAGCCGAGGCGCTCTCCGGCCTCGACGGCGGGCCGGGTGAGGATGATCCGGTTGACCTCCCGGCGGGAGAGCGCGGCGGCGGCGAGCGCGACGGCCAGGAACGTCTTGCCGGTGCCGGCGGGGCCGATCCCGAAGGTGATCGTGTTCTCGCGAATTGAGTCGACGTAGCGTTTCTGGTTCACGGTCTTGGGCGCGACCTTGCGGGCCCGATGGCGCCACACCACGTCCTCGAGGATCTCCGCCGGCGAGGCGTGCTCCGACAGGGCGCCCACGACCGCCTCGACGGTCCCGGGGGCGATCTCGTGGCCCTGAGCGACGAGCTCGGAGAGCTCGCGCACGACCTCCGCGGCGCCCTCGACCCCGGCGGAATCCCCGTCGAGCGTGAGCTGGTTGCCGCGCAGGAAGACGTCGCAGTCGAGCTGGGTCTCGAGCGTGCGCAGCACGCTGTCCTGTGAACCGGCGAGCTCCGCGGCGGTGTCGTTGTCGAGCTCGAGGACGCGACGCATCAGCGCACGCCGCCGCCAGCCCGCGCGGCCGGGGTCGGGCGACCGCGAGCGGCCGAGGTCATCCGGCGAGCGCCTCGCGGACCCGCGCCGAGGTCCGCTTGCCGTCGGCCGCGCCCTCCGAGGCGGCCATCACCGCCTTCATCACCTCGCCCATGTCCCGCGGCGAGCTCGCTCCGGTGTCGGCGATCGCTCGGGCGACGAGCGCGTCGAGCTCGGCATCGGAGAGCTCGACGGGCAGGTAGCCGGCGATGAGCGTCGCTTCGGACTCCTCCTGTTCGGCGAGCTCGGGCCGGCCGCCCTCGCGGAACTGGGCGGCGGCCTCCAGCCGGCGCTTGCGTTCCCGGCGCAGGACCGCCAGCTCATCGCCGGAGCCGTCCTTCGCCGCCTTCTGCAGCTCGGAGAGGATGAGGCGCAGCGCGGTGACCCGTTGCTTCTCGCGCGCCTTCATGGCGCCCGTCACGTCGGCCCGCAGCCTCTCGCTCACCGTGGTCATCACCGTCGTTCGAGGATACCGGCCGGGCAGGCGGCCCTCGGCACTCGACGGTCGGGGCCACGCGTCGCGTCCCCATGACGCGCGGCCCCGTCCGGCGAGTTTCAGCTGCGACGTCCTCCCGCGAGCGGCGTTCCGTCGTACTCCTGGCGGACGTCGAGAGCCCACGGTGTCCTCGAGCTTGTCCGCGCGGAGAGGAGAGAGAGCTCCCGCGGAGGCTCGGCACGAGGCTTCTGCCGTGGAACGACGACGTCGAGGAATAGGCCACCGATGGTCACGCCGATCGCGAGTGGGTTGGGCACGCTGTCACCTCCTCATGTCTGGTTCGGGTTCAAAGCTCACAAGCGACGCCCGGAAGCATGCGGCAGACCCGCCATCCGCTCATCGGCCGCGTGGACAAGATTCGGCGTCTCGGGTTTGTCCACGCCGCGGCGGCCGGTGCGGCCGTCCACGCGCGCGGTGACCTCGCGCCCTACCAGCGAGCCGGATAGACGAAGTCGGCGGCGGGTCGCTCGAGCCATTGGGTGATGTTCATCGCCACCCGCATCCCGATCGCGAAGCGGGCGGTGCGCAGTCCCGAGAGCTGGCTGGGCATGACGCGCAGCCCGTCGGCGAGCTCCGGCCAGGTGAGCGCCTGCTCGCGGCGCGCCGCGTCCATCGCCTCGACAGGCCCGGCCGCGGACGGCGCTCGCGCGCGTGCAGGTGCCAGCGCAGCCGGCGATCGGAACCGGCAGCGGGCAGCGGCCGACCCGGGACGCGGAGCTCGCCGGCCAGGAAATCCTCGGGCACGCGGTCGAGCCAGCGCAGGAAGAACAGCACGTGCTGGCAGCTCCCACCGCCGCGGCGCCCGACGGCCCGCAGCGTCGCCGGGCTGATCGGATGATCCGACCGCGTCACGCCCCGCTCCGCCGAGAGCTCCCAGATCTCGCGGGCGGCGGCCGGCCAGCTGAGGCCCCGCGCGGCCCGCTGGGCGTCGAGCGCGGCGGCGAGCGCCGGGGCGTCGAAGCTCGCCTCCGGATATGCCGGCCGAGGGATGGACGCTATCGGTCGCGGAGCCTACCCCCGGACGCCGGCGCCCCGTCGGTTGTGCGCCATCCGTCGGTTCATGACCGGCCGAGGCCGCTTTCCGCGGCATGGGGCCGTCGCGCAACTCCCGGAGGGCACCAACCCCGCGGACGCCCGTCGCTGACATGCCAACCACCGGTTCGCGACGGACCGATGGCCACTTCTCCGCGGCATCCGCGGCATTTCGGACGACGACCTCCGGACAGACGACGCGTGGCGCGAAATCGACCGGGCTCAGAGACGCGGAGCACCTGGTTAGGAGGTCGCCGCCGGAGTCGCAGCTAGGAGATCGCCGCGGCGGGATCACCGGGGGGCGCGGAACCTCAGGCGAGGGAGATGAGGTGGCCGTGAGCCCGAGCGTGGTGAGCCAGACGAGATGTGCCTTCGATGGCTGGTGGGCAGCAATCCAGCGCGCTCAGGCAGCGTGGCCTTCAGCCCTCGAGCACGAGCGCCGCCCAGTCTCCGCGGACCCGCCGGGTTCGCTCGCGCAGCCCGCGGCGGGCGTAAGCGCCGGCGACGCGGTCGGCCTCGCCGGTGAGCAGGCCGCTGAGTACGAGCCGGGGCGGCAGTCGGCGCTGGGTCCCCGCCCACGCGAGCAGCGGACCGGCGAGCACGTTGGCGATCACGAGCTCGGCGTCGGGCACCTGCTCCTCACGCAGGTCGAAGCGGCGGACCTCGATCTCCACGCCGTTGCGGGCCGCATTCTCACGAGTCGCCCGTACCGCGAGCGGGTCGTAGTCGAGGGCGAGCACCGGGCCGTAGCCGAGCGCAGCGGCGAGGATCGCGAGTACACCCGAGCCGCACCCGAGGTCGACCACCCGCCGGCCGCCCACCCCCTCGGCGGACTCCAGCGCTCCGGCGAGCTCGAGCAGCAGCTCGAGGCACAGCGAGGTCGTCGCGTGGGCGCCGGTGCCGAACGCCTGACCGGGGTCGATGACGATGTCGAGACGGGTGTCGCCGGCGGGCTCCCACGGTGGGCGCACGGTGAGCGCGGCGCCGACCACCAGCGGCCGGTGGAACTCCCGCCAGCGCTCGGCCCAGTCGTCGGCCACCTCGCTCGTGAGGACCTCGACGAGCGCCCCGCCAACGGCCGCCTTGAGGTCAGGGAGCGCCGGCAGCTCCCCGGGCGCGCCGTACACCGCGTACTCGACGGTGTCCGCGTCGACGTCGACCTCCTCGACGCCACTCGGGGCGAGCTCGAGCAGCTCGGCGAGGACCAGCTCGGCCTCAGCGCGCGACACGCGGACGGCGAGGCGGATCACGGAGGCAGAACGCCCGGCGCGGCGGCGGGTCAGCCGCCGAGCGCGCGGCGGAGCTTGTGGAGCATGCCCTCGTCGGTGTCGAGGTTGCGCTCGGTGAGGCTCCCGGCGAGCTGCTCGAGGAGCTCGCGCTGCTCGCGCCCCAGGTGCCGGGGGACCACGACGTTGACCACGACCCGGATGTCGCCACGCCGCCCGCCGCGCACCGAGGGCATCCCCTGCCGGCGCAGCCGCAGCGTCTCGTTCGGCTGTATGCCGGCCGGGATCTCGAGCTCGGTCTCCCCCTCGATGGTGGGGACCTGGACGGTGGTCCCGAGCGCGGCCAGCGGGGCGGCGACGTCGACCACGGTGACGAGGTCATCGCCGTCACGCATGAACCGCGCGTCCTCGCGCACCCGCACCTGGACGTACAGGTCGCCGGCGGGGCCGCCGTGCTCGCCGGCGTGGCCGCGGCCGGAGACCCGGATCCGCTGACCGTCGTCGATTCCCGCCGGAACGTCGATGGCGAGCGAGACGCGCTCGACGCGGCGTCCGCGGCCCGCGCACGTGCGGCAGGGCTGGCTGGCGAGCTTCCCGTCGCCACCGCAGCGCTCGCAGGTGGTCGCGCGGACGACCTGGCCGAACGGGGTGCGCGCGATCGTGCGCAGCTGACCGGCGCCCTCGCAGGTGGAACAGGTCTCGATCGGGGTGCCGGGCTCGGCCCCGTTGCCGTGGCAGTGCTCACAGCGGACCACCGACTCGTAGTCGACGCTCGCCTCGGTGCCGGTGGCGGCCTGGGCGAGCGTGATCTCGATCCCGCTGCCGACGTCACCACCCTGGACGGGGCCGCCCGGCGTCCCTCCGCCGCCGAACATCGACGCGAACCCGCCGCCCGCGCCGCCGCCGCCGCCCCCGAAGAACGT
>CAXTTD010000065.1:0-11439 GCA_964246945.1 uncultured Solirubrobacteraceae bacterium
ATGGCTAGCGGCGACCCGAGCGAGCACCGCGCCCGGCAAAAGCGTCTCGCGGGCCCAGCGGGTGCGCAAACGCCTACCTCAGCGGGTCATCAGCCCGCTCCGCCCCGGCCTCCGGAGGCCTCCCCACGCATGAGGGCTGCGAACAGCACCTTTACGCCCGAGCAGTGCGTTCGGGTGCGCGTCGCGCAGGCGTAGAAGGTGAGCACCGCCGGGTCCCGCCGGCGACCTGTCGCCAGCGACCGCGCGCCAACCCAGCACGCAGTCGGGTCGAGCCGGCGATCGCCCCCGCCTGCAAGGACCCATTACATGATCATCTCTATCTAGAAACTTAAGATAAGTTTTCGACGAGCAGGGGCGTTCTAAGCAACGAGCGGAGAATCCGGATGAACATCAGACGAGCAGGTGTCAGGCAGTCGAGGCGACCCGTACGGAACGCGATCTCCGGGGAGGCCCCTACGCGAGCGTGGGGGGACCTGCGCCGAGCGGCTCTGTCGATCGCGGGCAGCCTCGCCCTTGGTCTTGCGCTGACTCCGGCTGCGGGCGCGTCGGCCCGAGGACTGAGCTTTGGGCGAGGCGGCCTGCCGGGAGCGCTCAGGGGGCCGGTGCTCTGGTCCCCCGGAGACCCGGCGGGGCCCAGCCTGAAGACCTTCGAGCGGACCGCCCCACGTGTCGAGTCTCCCGGGTTCCTGAGCGAGGATCCGCTGTCGGCCTCCGCGCTGCAGCAGAACGTCGACGTCTATGGGGCGCTCCCGAACCACTACACAGGTACCGCCTACGACGCCCTCGAGCTTGACGTGATCAAGCGCGAGCTGGCCGCGGACAGGCTCAAGCTTGGGCAGGTCTCCTATTCCTTCCCTGAGAACGTGCCGACGCGGGTGGGGCTTACCGTGGGCTCGGTGCATGAGCCCGCGAGCACGCTCGCTCCGGAGCAGTACTCCGGCGTGACGGGCCCGCGCGGGGTCTCGGGGCAGCTCTACTACGGCGGCAACGGCACCGGGGACATGAGCGCCGGCACCGGGAAGATCATGGTGTTCTCGGGCGGGAGCGTCCTGGCGAGCGTCGAAGCGGGCGCCGCTGCCGGTGCGAAGGCGATCGTTGCGGTCTCACCGGGGGTCGAGGACTTCCCAGCCTGGCAGGACATCAATTCCCGCGACGGCACCGGCTCGGTGCCCGTGCTGTACGTGGGCGCGGACACCGGCGCGAGTGTCGTGAGCGCCGCCGAGGCGGGCCAGAGCGCAAACGTCGTGCTGCAGGCCGCGCAGGGCACCGCCGTTGACAGCGACGTCTGGGGCGTCCTCCCGGGGAAGGATCCCTCGCGGCGGATCTTTATTGCCACGCCGTCATCGAGCATGGTGCCGGCGTCCTCTGAGCGTGGCTCAGGTGATGCCGCCGTGCTCGGCCTCGCCCGCCACTACGCCGAGCTCCCACGTAGCCAGCGCCCCGTGACACTCGTGTTCCTCTTCACGACCGGCCACGAGGTGGGCTTCCTCGGACTAGACGCACTGATCAAGGCGACGGGCAACTTCTTCACCAAGCAGGACGCCTTCGTATGGTTGGGCTCCGGAGTTGGCAATCCGACGACCACCGAAGCGCCAGACGGTCAACTCACGGTCAGTCCCCTGCCGAGCCCCAGCGGAGGACTGCACTACAGCGAGAACCCACTCATCGAAGCGCTTTTCCCGGACTTCTTCGCCGGCGGAGTAACCGTGCCGACCACAGCCGCCGCCACCTCGACGGCGGGCGAGCAGGTCTCCGCCTACGCCGCAGGCGTGCCAACGATCGGCTGGACGGGTGGAAGCATCTTCTTCCATACCACGGCCGATCTGCCCAACACCGTCGACCCCACCCTGTTGGCGGAGGAGACGCAGGGATTCCGCAACGTAATCGACGCTCTGGCAGCAGAGCCGGCGGGCGCGGTAAAGGCAGCCAACGGCAGCGCCGCGGCCCTTGGCGCGCAGATCAACCCATTCACGCGAGATCCGAACAATCCCGTTCTTGGCGCCGCCGGCGTGGGAGGCCCAGAACCGAAGATCATCTCTGTCTGGTAACCGTTCCCGCAGGATCGCGGATCCGGACAGACCGCGGGCGGGGATGGAGGTAAAGCTCCCATCCCCGCCCACATGTGGCCCTACCGGGCTAGTCGTCTCTGACCGCACACCGTGGCCTGGCCATCACATCAGGTACTCAAGCAAGAGGCTCGCGAGACCCAATCTGCAGCAGGTCCGCAGCGCTCGTTCGTGGGCGCTACCGCATCGAAGATCCCCTATGGGGGGCGACGGAGTGGAGCGCTAACCGCGTCCGGGTTCCGCAAGGCAAAACGTCGTGAAAGCATCAACGGTCTTGAGCGAGGCTGCCGTCATCGCCGGGGAGGAGTGAGGGGCTTTAATTTCGTGGGTTCGGGGCGAACCTTTAGTCCCCTCGCGCCGAGGTCGACGCGGCAAAATGACAGTGAGCCCGCAGGAAGCGATCTTCTAGCGGTGCTCGTGGCAGTCGCCGGCGCAACCGCCCGGGACCTGAACCGCAGGCAACCCCACGATTCAGATCGCGGCGGAGCGCTCGTCCGAGGTTGACAATGAGCGGTTCGTCGCCAAGGCACTCGCCGGCGCCGTCGTGCCCCGAGGACGAATGCGTCGTGAGCGGGGTGATCGCGCCGCAGTTTTCCTGCCGAGACGCCAGGCAGATGGCCGTTCGCGCGAACCGCACTTCGGGATCGCGCATCCGCACCGGGGTAGCCTCGGGGTGATGACGGTGTGCATGAAGGTTAAGGTTTTGTAGTGGGAAGGGTGTCCCTCGACCGATCATGCATGCGGGCTGGTGCGCACCGCTCTGGATGAGCTCGGATTGGATGGCGTCGGGATCCGGATGGTCGAAATCGAGACCTATGCCCAGGCCAGCGAGCGAGGCTTACGCGGGTCGCCGACGATTTGATCAACGGCATCGACCTGATCGAGTTGGCTGGAGACGAGGTTGCCGACGACGATCAGGCTGCCGCGCTGAGCTGCCGGCTGTACCACCGGCGCGATGGACGGGTCTCGCCGACTCCGGACCCCGCCGACGTTCACGCCGCGCTCGCGATAGCGCTCGAACGCGTGGCGACCGAGGAGCTCGCATGACCGCCGGCGACGGCGGCGTGTCGATCGGCGAGCCGGCGCCCGCCTTTGAGCTGCCGGCCGCGGCTGGTCGTTGCCCAACAGCGCTACCGCGACTGTGGTCGTGTTCACCTGTAACTACTGCCCGTACGCGATCGCGTGGCATGACCGGATCCTCGATGTCGCCCGCGACTACTCCGACCGCGATGTTCGCTTTCTCGCGCTCAACTCCAACGACGGGCAGCGCTACCCCCGTGATTCCTACGCGAGCATGCAGGAGCGGGTCGCACGTGAGGACTGGCCGCTTCCATACCTGCACGACGCCACCCAGGAGACGGCCCGCGCATTTGGGGCCAAGACGACGCCCGACGTGTTCGTGCTCGATCCGGCGGGGTGCTGCGATACCGCGGCGCGCCCGACGCTGACCACGACGATCCGAGCCTGAACGCCGCGTGGCTTCGTGAAGCGATCGATGCGCTGCTGGCAGGCAAGACGCCGGCGCGCGCCGAGACCCAGCCGGTCGGTTGCTCGATCAAGTGGAAGTGAGCTCCGCCGAGCTCGAGTCGCGCTGGCCGTGGTTTGACAGGTCGAGCTTCCCGCCGGAGCCGGTTCACGCCCAGCCAGGCCGCTCAAATCGATCACGCCTGCATCGAGGACCGATCTGCGGGTCGGCACCATGCTCGCAATTCGCCGCGAGCAGGACCCAGCGCACCCGCTTCAGCGGCCCGGCCTTGCATATGAGCTCCCCCGTCTCAGTCCCCTAATGGGCGAGAGGCATGTCGCCGCTCGCGTCGGCGAGCGAGACCCGTATCCAGTCGTCAATGAGTACCGCCGCTGCGCAAGCGAAGTGGTGCTTCGGCTTCGCTATCCGCCGAATGTCGCGAACGTCCAGTGGTTTCCGTCGGGGTCTGCCACCGTGAAATCGCGCGATGGATAGTCGGTCTGATCCACGAGTGGGTGCACGATGGCGGCGCCGACCTTGACCGCGCGCCCCATCACAACGTCCGGATCAGAAGTGACGACATGCAGCGAGCTGGTGCCCGTCTGACAGGGCGTGCTGCGCTCGCCGGTGCTAGACAGCAACACGCGCCCGCCCTCAGGCCAATCCAATTGGCAGTGATGGACTAGCCCGTCCTCCTCTCCTGGGATCATCAGATCCTCGGTAAAGCCAAGACCGAGCAACCAGTCTCGTAACACCAACGCGTGGTCGCTGACGACGCTTGCCCAGACGCTCGGCTGCCGGATTCCGCTGGTTCGCACGGCCATCTTCGACGTTGCAGCCTAACGTGACCCTAGCCCCGTTGCCAGGCATCCCGTGCGCAACTCCAGTCGGACCCGCCGTCGCGTGCGAGCGGGCGAGTGGACGGTGTTGATGATCTCTGAGCTGTCGATTCCCTGCAGATAGACCGAGGTGATCCCGAGGTTGGCGTGCCCGAGTTGGCGCTGGACGACGCCAACGGCACGCCCTCGTGCGCCATCTCGACCGCGTGCGCGTGACCGGAGCTGATGAGGCGCGAACCGCCGTCGCACACCTGCGCTGGCTGCGGTGCGGACCAGTTGCTTGCGCTCCGAGGAGGCCTCGCACCGACGGCCGGTAGTGACATCGCGGATCACACAAAACAACGCGCCGACCGGCAACTGACGACGGACTGCCATCCAGGGCTCCAGCTGGAACCAGGCCCAGCGATCCATTCCGACTTCGCGACGACGGCTACCCTTCCCGCGCCGGACCAGGACCGCGCCGCGCGTTGCGTCGAGGTCGGTCTCAGCAAGGTCGAGCGCCTCGCCGATTCGGAGCCCGGCCCGCCGCAAGATCACGATCAACGCGCGCAGGCGGGCGCCATGGGCGCCGTCGCCGGCTGCGCGCATCACCGCGATGATTTCCTCAACCGTGGGCGGGTCGGCTGGCTAGTGACGCCCCTTGTTTCTCGGCGCCCGACCCTCGTGAAAGCCAGGCAGCGTGACCGGGGAACGACCCCGCGACCAGCGGCGTCGAGCACAAAACCTGGCCTCGGAGGGCCGCTCATGAACGTTGGAGCGTTTACGTCGGCCCGGTCTATATAACTACCTCAAGCTGACGTTTTTTGCCCGATGAGGAGCAGTCGGTCCAGCGTGGCCGCTCCAATCGCCGAAAGGAGGGACCAAGGGGAGGTGTGCGTCATCGACCGTTTGCTTACACGACCGAGTCGGATGCCTCCGCGCCGCGACGGGCGTCTTCACATTTTACGTGGGCGAAGGAAAGCTACCGGAGAGGCCGACCGCGCCGCCGGATTTGCGATCGAGTTCGCGGCTAACGCGTCGGCCAGACGGCGAAACCCGCCGGGGACGTCGGAGCCAGCGTAGCGGTCGGCCACATCGCCGGCAGCGACGATCGGTACCCGTGGTCTGTGTCATTGCTCAGGGGTGACGCCTACCCGCCGCCGCCCACAGCGCACAGCTGATGTCGTGCGTGCTGGCGTCCTTGGTCAGATAACCGGCGGCGCCGGCCTCTAGCGCCGCCCGGATCGACTCGTCGTCGGCGTAGGTGGTGAGCACCACGACCGCGGTCGTGGGGCGGGTGTTTCCTAGCGCTCGGATCGCCTCGACGCCGCCGACCCCCGGCATCCGCAGGTCCATGAGCACGACGTCGACCTTGTAGTGCTCGGCCAGCGCCATCGCCCCGGCGCCGTCCGTGGCCACCCCGACGATGTCGATGCCCTCGACGGTCGAGAGGATCGCCACCAGCCCGTTGCGGATCACCGCTTGGTCGTCGGCGATCACCACCGACACCGGATCGGTGTAGTGGCGTCGCATCAGGGCTGGGCGATCTGCGCCTCGAATCGCTCGCGGCGCAGGGCACTTGAGGCCCGGGAGAGCAGGCCGACGCTGCGGAACACGTCCATGCCGACCGGCAGGAAGATGAGCGCGTTGGTCAGGGCTACGCCGCTGAGCGAGTGGTCAGAGAGAAAAACCCCGAGCCCGTGGCTGAACCAGTGCTGGGAGCCGTAGGCGAAGGCCAGCCGCGCCAGCGAGATGACGATCCAGACGGTCGCGTAGCCGGCCCCGGCGAGGGTCATGGCGGCCGGTTGGCCGGGCTGGTCACGATGACGCGCCCACCAGCTGCGGCGGTCGGGGTCGACGGCGACGCTCACCAATGTCGGCGAGACCACCCCGAGACCGAGCACGATTCCGAGCAGTGCCCCGGCCGCCTGCAGCAGTAGATCGTTGCCAGATGTCGGCAGGTTGGTGAAGTAGATCGGAACGATCGCGCCGGCGACGATGATCGGGCGCGCGATGCGAAACCATCCGACCTTCTTGCGCCCGAGATCGGACTCGAGGACCACGAACAGGATCGCCAGGACGAGGATGACGGTTCTTGAGAAGTTCATGACCGTCATCGTGGTTCCCAGACCACGCGGTGTCATCGGCCTGCAGTTCGGTCCGGGGGGTTGACTTGAGCCGTGAGGGGTGGGGTGTCACCCCACCCTCGGGTGGACGCAGTCACCACCCGGCCAGCGGCGAGACGACTATTGAGGCCCGGGGATCTCGTGCTGCAGCGCGTAGATGATCGCCTGGGGGCGATCGCGGCAGCCGGTCTTGCGCAGGATCTGGTTGATGTGCGTCTTGACCGTGGTGCGGCTGATGAAGAGGCGCTCGGCGATCTCGGCGTTGGACAGCCCCTCGGCGACGAGCCTGAGCACCTCGCCCTCACGCGCGCTGAGTCCGTCAGGCGGTTCGCCGCCGGTGTCGCGGTCACGCGTTCCCGGCGCGGTGGCGTGGTCGACCAGCCGCGCTTGCACCTCCTGATCGAGCACCGCCTGACCGGCGACCGCGGCGTGCAGCGCGCGGTGGATGTCCTGGGCGGTGGCGTTCTTGGTGAGATAGCCGCAGGCGCCGGCGTTGAGCGCGTCGAGGATGGACTCGTCGTCGGTGTAGGTTGTGAGCACGACGACAGAGGTGCCCGGCCGGCTCGCGGTCAGCTCTCGGGTCGCCTCGATCCCGTCCATCTGTGGCATGCGCAGATCCATGAGCACGACGTCGACCCGCTCGCGCTGGGTGATGGTGAGCGCCTCGACGCCGTCGGCGGCGACTCCGACGACCGTGACACCCTCCATGCCGGCGAGGATCGTGGTCAGGCCGTCACGGGTGATCGGCTGGTCATCGGCGATCACGACCCTGATGCAAGCCGCGGCGTTATCGGGGGTGAGCTGATCTGTCACGGGACAGGGAGCGGGCGGCACCGATGTGCCCAGCGCGGCCGGGCCCCACCATAGAGGTTGGACCGAGGTGAGGCCAGGACTCACCGCTGCTCGTCGACCGACAACACGGCCAGCTGCGCCTGGGTGGCGGCGGGCAGGCCACGGTAGGCGATCAGCGCGGGAATGACCACGCACAGGAAGTTGAAGACCCGGTAGATCATCACGGCGTCGACCGAGGCGGCCTGCGGCTCGCGCAGTGAGTACAGCGAATAGATCAGTAGCGCTTCGACCAGACCGGCGCCGCCCAACGGCAGCGAGCGGCGAGACGCCAGGTAACCGGTCGCGTAGGCGAGCACCGTCTTGACGATCCCGAGATCGAGCCCAGCCGCTCGCAGCGCGGCATAGAGCGCACAGACCTCGGTCAGCCAATAGAGCGCGATGCCGCTCCAGGCACCGGCGTAGCGCCGCGGCGCAGCGGCCATCACCTTAACCGCCGCCACCCCCTCGAGCGCGTGCGCGATCAGCTCGATTCCGCGATTGTGCCGACGAACAAGTCGTTCGCGGCGGGCCGGGACACTCGCCCAGACCGCAAACGCGATCCCGGCCGGCAGCCCGAGCGCCCAGGGCCACAGCAGCGTCCCGGAGACATCGGCACCGGTCACCAGCAGGACGATCGCCACGACGCAGGTGACCGGAGCGAGAACCGCCCACTCAAGCGTCGCCATCGCGCCGACGTGCAGGCGTGCACTCGCGTCACCCTCGTCGAAGGCCTGCAGCGCGTTGCGATCGACGGTGAAGCCGCCGGACACCGCCACCGGACCAAACCCGGCCACGACGATTCGCGTGACCGTTGCCACCCCCAGGCGTGTGCGTCGCCCCATTCGGGAGACAGAGCGATAGGCGACGACGTACGCCGGATAGGTCAAGAGCTCGCCGGCGGCCACGACCGCGATCCAGCCGACTCGCAGATGCGAGAAGGACTGCCCGAGTACTTTGGCGCCGACGAGCTCGACGATGATCAGCAGAGCGAGCGCACGGACCGCGACCGCCACCAGCGAGACCGCGAGCGGCCGATGGCTCACCGAGCGCGACGTGACCTGCCACCGCTGGCGCCGCCGTCCCGGCCCTGGCCCTGCCTGCCGCGGAACATCTTGACGAGGATGCGAATAAGACTGGCGATGATCATGAAAGAGACCTCCGGATGGTGAGTGAGAGCTACTGGTGTCAGTCCGGGAGCGCTCTGGGGGGCCGCTCCCGGGCTGGCGTGTGAATGATCTCTGTCCGGCGCAGCACAATCATCGCCCCACGGGTCGATTCAGGGGGTGGAAACGGCGCAAGGGGATGGAGTCACACTCCACCCGTGGGTTGAACTGTGAGCACGGCGACCTCGCGACCGGTCTGAGCGGGCATGATGAATGCGATGACAGAGTCCGGCAGCCCGCACGGATCCTCGGCCGCGACCCGCGCGCCGGCCGGCCGCCCGCGGCGCCGCTGGGTCTCGCCGGTGGTCGGGATCGGCGTAAGCGCGGCCAGCGCACAGCCCCGCCTGCGCTTCGCGCTACGACTGGGCGAGTTGGCCGCCGGCCTCGTGTTCGTGCTGGTGACCCTGCCCGGGAGCTCGGTCAAACACACGCCGGGCCTGATCGCGGCGGCGGTCGGCGCTGCGGCCTGGCTGGCCTGGATCCTCTGCGCGGGCGAGCGGCGGCGGTCGCTGGCCGCAGTGCTCGTGCTCTCGGCAGCGAGCGGGGTCAGCGCGGCCGCCCACTCCACCGGCGGGTTGCTCTGCTTCGTCGCGACCGCGGCGGCGTCGTTTGCCTTCGGCGTGCCGGCTGCGGTGGGCAGCTCCATACCCGCGATCGTCGCACTGCTGCTGACCAACCTCACCGCCGGCACCTTCCCCGGCCATGTTCCGACGCTGGTGGCCGCCGGTCTGCTCGGCGTCGTCCTGGGCGCCGCGCGTCAGCAACTGCTCCAGCGCGGCCGAGAATCGGCGCTGCTGGCCACGGCTCAGCGCCGTGTCGCGCTGGCCGACCGTGAGGCGCAGCTCGTCTCCGAGCGCAACCGGCTGGGTCGCGAGCTGCACGACGTGCTCGCGCACACGCTCGGCGCAGCCTCGATCCAGCTCACCGCCCTCGATTCGCGCCTGGCCGCCGGCGACTCGACCGAGCAGCTGCGCGAGCGGGTCCGCGGCCTGCACGGCCTCGTCGGCGACGGCCTGCGGGAGGCGCGCGACGCGGTCCACGCGCTGCGTGACGACCGTCTCTCCCTGGAGACCCAGATCGAGCGGCTGTGTACCCTGCACGGCGCGCGGCTCACCGTCAAGGGGCGTTCTCAGGCGCTACGCGCCGACGAGGCCCTGGCGCTCTACCGCGTCGTCCAGGAGGCGCTGACCAACACCGCCAAGCACGCGCTCGGTGCCACCGGCACGGTGACCCTCGGTTACACCGAGATCGCGGTGTCGACGGTGATCGAGAACGGGCCGCCCGCCACACGCGAGAGTCCGCTCGCAGACAGCGGTGGCGGTCAGGGGCTGGAGGGGATGCGCGCCCGGGTTGAGCTCGTCGGTGGGCACTGCACCGCCGGACCGCACGGGGACGGCTGGCGGGTCGCGGCGACGATCCCCTTGCGCTGAGACGTTACGCACGCCGCCGTCAGGACGCAGCGGCCACACCGCCGCGAGACGCTGACGGGGCCTCACGGCGGTGCGGTCCGGCTACTGGTGCTGCCCGAGTGCCGCGTTCCAGGCCCAGTCGTCCTGCTCGACGACCTTCGCGGAAGGGTGGCCACGCCCGGCGTTCCCCCGTTTGCGTAGACAGCCAGTCACGCGACCCCCCCGGCGTGGGCTGAGGCAGGCTTCCGCTTCTCCCCAGCAGTAGCGGTTTACCCACGTCCGCGCCGAGCATCGGCAGATCTCGACGACATACGATCCACGCCAATGCGGCGGGTCGTGCTCCTGGTCTTGTTCGGATTGCTGCTGGGCGGGCTGCTCACCGGCATCGCCGGATTGCTGCCCGGCTCGCCGGACCTCAACGCGCGGAACTGGCTGGCGACTGGTCGCAACGGTCGCCGCGCTGGTGGTCGCCGTCGGGATCTACCAGGTCCAGCAGTCGCAGAGCGACACGGCGCACCGGGAACTGCTCGACGCGCTGAAGGCGCAGGACGAGATCCTGCAGGACCGTGCCGACGCGACCGCCAGCGGCGAGCCAGAGGACCCGGAGAGCCCCATAGGATCCACGAAGCCGGAACGACCAGAGACGACAGAACCGCCCAAGACGGAGGATCGGCGCGCACGTGCCGAGCGCCCGGGGCGGCGTAGCCGATCTGAGCGCCTGGGCCCCAGCGATCCGGATGAGGCGCTCACCGCCGCTCAGCGCAGCGCCGTCGACGCGCAGTACGGCCGGGGCGCGATCGACGCGGCCTGGCAGCTCGGGGCCGATCGGGGTAACCGTCCGCGCCTCGTCCGGCTCGGGGACGGCGCGCTCGTTAGCGTCACCAAACCAGATCGCAACGGCCGCATCCGGGTCCACGAGGTGAGAGCACGACACGACGCCCGCGGCGATAGATCGCGCAAGGGACACGCGCAGGGCCCGAAAGCGCCGTAGACGTTCGCCGGTGCCCAGGCCATCAGCACCAGAGCCAATCGCAGTCCCGGAGACGGCAGGGGTACGCGCCCACGCACCGCACCCGGCGTCCGGGTCAGCCCGCGCGGTGCGTCCACGATTTCAAGCGTTCACGCGCACCAGAAGTACACGCCCGCCTTTCGCGTCTACGCCGACAATCCCAACAAACGGAAAGCATGCGCCCGGATTGGTGAGCGCTGACGCGCGTTTGGCCGCGGGAGCGCTCGCGAGGTCATCCACCTGCTGCGCGACCTGTTCGGCGACATACCGATGGCCGGGATCAAGCATCCCCGGACGGCCGACTCGGCCGCGGCGCCGGTGCGTCGGGTCCGACTCTGCGTACGCAACTGGTCGATGGCCTGCGCCTCGAACTAGGCCCCGCTTTCGGCGATCTGCGAGAGGCCGGCGCCGGTGTCACGGGGGGGGCAGTCATCTCCTCGGCCTCCCGGAAGCAGCATTGTGATCCGGGCCGAGCGATCAGCCGACACTTCTGCGATTTCGTGATTGCGGCAGTCTGGCGTCCCCGCCCGCCGTCTCAACGCGGCCAAGCCG
>CAXTTD010000066.1:0-11438 GCA_964246945.1 uncultured Solirubrobacteraceae bacterium
CGATCTTCTCACCATCGGATCCGTTCATCGTGCGGTCCTGCCACTGGTATGCGTCAGGCATCTCAGTCATTACTGGGTCTCCTTATCGAGACGGGTTGTCATCAGTACTTTGCACGCCCGCGCTCGGCGGACGATCCTGCGGTTCGGCGTCCTGCAGCCAGCGGGTGTGCTGATCGCCCGCTTCGGTGGTCTGACTCGCCGGCCGTCTGCGAACCAGCCGCCGCGAGCGGGGCGCCGACCCGCTCTCGACCCTCGCGCCAGAGCCGCGCTCAACGGTGGAGCGAGGCGCTGCTGCACCCACCGGCTCCTCGGCCGCCTCGTGGCCCTCGCGCGCTCCGACTCGGGGCAGAAGCGCCATCGCCAGCAGTAGCACCCCGGCCGCGGCCCATATGAGCTCGGTGAGGTGGTTGGCAGCAAAGATGCCGAACACGCCGTCCTTGCGGATGAAGGCGATGATCGCGGCGGCGATCATCACCAGGCCGACCAGCAGCGACATGCTCTTTGCGCCCCAATGAAGCGGCGCGGACAGCAGCAGCGCCAGGCCCGCGGCGACGAACAGCAGATCACTCCACCCGTTGACCTCAAGGCCGATCCACTTCTTGCCGTGCACCGCCCCGTGGGGAATGTGCAACGCGAAGCCGTGGCTTGAGAAAATCAGCGCACTGAGGCCGTAGAGGATCCCGATGATGCCGAGGATCCCCACCGGGCCCTTGGCCAGCGAGACGCCCTTCCGTGGCTGTGAGGTGTCGCGGGGCATGGCTAGGAGCGCCGACGCGCGGCCGGGTCATCGCCCTCGTCGAGCTTCTGCTGCGCGGCGTCCTGCGCGCGGCCGGCCTGCTCCTGTCCGCGTTGCTTGCCGGTCTGCGTGTCGGCCTTGACCTGCCCGGCGTTCTGCTGCCCCTTCTCATACGCCGAGACCAACATCTGGCCGGCGACCTCTCGGCCGCCCAGCCCGAACGCGAGCGCCGAGCCCAGGGCGATGGATCCGAGCAGGAAGATGTAGGTCAGCTGCACGATCGCCGGAGCGATCTTCAGCTGGGTGAGGATCATGAACACCGCGATCCCCATGATCAGCACGGGCACCGCAGTGCCCACGACCTTGCCGGTCGGCGTATCACCCATCAGCTTGGCGACCGCGCCTCCGAGAGCGGTGGCGATCGCGCCAGCGACGACGAAGATGATGATCGCCGCGATCACGTTCGGCAGATAGTTCAACACCCCGTTCATGAACGCGGTCACCGACGGGATCTTCAGCGCGCCGATCGCCGCGGTAAGCACGAACAGGAAGATCAACCAGAAGACCACGCCGCCGATCAGCGCCGCCGGACTGGCATCCGGGCTGATCTTGTCGACGTACTGGCCGCTCTGCCCCGAATGCAACGCACTATCCAGCTTGGCCTTCTGCAACACCGTGGTGACCAGCGCCTTGACGACCCGGGCGATCAAAAACCCGATGACGAGGATCACGAGGAAGCCGAGTAAGTTCGGGATGAAACCCAGCAGCCCATTCAAAGCCTTCTGAAGACTGCTTGCGATATGCACAGACGCGACAGTCACAACGCTCCTCTAAGTGGATCAACAGGCCACGACAACTCAGACAACTGCCGTAGCTGCGACTGCACGAGAGAGACCGCAGCTCCACCGCCACTCGTGGCGGACATTCCGAGGCAATGCGGGCAGCATCACCTCATCGGGAGCACTGAGACTTCCTCGCTCGCGCAACTCGGCGAAACGGGAAGTCAGCTGCCGTTGCCCGCAACTCACGGACCCCAACTGTCATGCCCTCCGTGACGAGAGCCTACCCGATTGTGTCGCACTTCGCCACTCTCGACCCACAGCGACCGCTAAATGACACATACTGTCCTAGTTAGCGTTTGTTACTGCGGCGACCGGTACCACGCCAAGCGGCTTTCTGAGCTCTGCCTTCATGCCGACAATCCCGAAAAGCCAGGCCCGCAGGTGACGCGTCGCGGGGCGCAACTTGGTGCCGTGCGTGGAGAAGCCACCACCAGCGCCGAATTCGTCAGGGTGCTCTTCTGGGGTGCGACCTCTCCCAGATGGCTCGCTGGGATCTTCTGATCCGGGGGCGTCGTCGAGGCCGTCGCTGGGGTGGGCGTTGATCACGCTTCCGTGGTAGGTGTAAAAGCTGAAGGCGACGGCGACGACAATCACGACGAGGACGCCGACAAGATGAACGTTCCGTGAGCTACTGCGTCGACAGGAACCATGAGGCTCTCATTCCTGCATGCCTCCCGCCGACGATCGGCTTCGGGCACGACTTGTTGTGAGTGGTGGCAGACGCGTTTGAGCCGTGTTCCCTTTGGCGCGGTGGCCGGGGCATCGGTCGGCTAGCACCGTCAGTCCCGACGGGCTGGATGATCAGTTGACCTTCCGTAGCTTCCGGTTCGGTCCAGAAGGGTTCGGGCGTGCGCGCAACCCCTCGCCGAAACGCCCGGGCGCAACGGCGCACTGCGAGCGCCGATCGGTTCGGCCGCCGCCCTTTCGACGTTCGATGGCGGGAGCTCTTGGCCCCCAGCGCGGTCAAAGGAGATATCGGCCGCAGAGCAGCCTTGGCGGGTGGCCTCGGCCTCAAGTTCAGCCCATGGGAGCTTGGCCCGTGGCAGGCGCCGGCGGCCGGTCTGGAGAATTGCCCTGTTGATGCGCACGGCGCCGTTCTTTCGTTGTGATGCAGTTGGTCGTTGCTGGAAGTGCGAGCCGGAAGGGTTGGCGACTTCCTGACGTTGGATAGAACCCGCTCCGCGCACCTGTTGGTGTCCCGCTCGAACTGGTCCTTGGTTCTCGGTCCACCCCGATGACGCGCCGAGGGCGACGTGCCGACGCTCACCAATCAAGCGGCTCCAGTTGCGTGGGCATCACGCTGGTAAGACCCCCTCCAACTCCAACGCAAGAGGCGCGGGCGGCTGATTCATCAAGCTCTCGCGTCAGATCGAGACCGGTCAGATCGAGCAGGCGCTCGACCTGTCTTTGGCCACGCAGCACGACCAACCGCCGGCCGGTCCGGCGGACTCGCTGTGCGGCGGTACAGATCAGGTGCGCGCCGGCGGAATCGATGAACTCAAGTGCGGCCAGGTCCAGGATGACCAGCGGCACTTCGGCTTGGCAGCGCGCAGGACACGGTGGAGCTGCGGCGCTGTCGCAATGTCCAGCTCGTTGATGATGGCGACACAGACCGCGCCTGCAACGGCAAAAGGCTCCCGAACACGAATGCTCACGGCCAGTGGCGTGCCAGCGGATGCTCCTACTGCAGGGTTAGGCATCGGTTCTTCCTCGACTCGCGCTGATAAGCGAACAAAGGAAGTCAGGTGACGCTGCCTGTGGTGCTCAGTGTGAGCCAGACCTCGTCGGAGATGCCCTCCGGAAACGACACTAGCGGGTGGTGTCCCAATTCGCTACCGGCATAGCTGAAATCTCGTGCTAACTGACACACACTGTCCCAGGAACGGGGAGCGGCCGTACCAGGAACGCCTGCGGTGTTTACTCAGATGCGGTTGGAGCGAACACCACGATCGTGGCGTCGTCCTCCAGAGGATCGGTTGAGGCGGCAGTGATCGCGTCCTCTAGCGCTCGCACGGTCGACGCCGCTGCCACGTCGGGGGCATCCGTGATCGCCGCCTGGGCGCCCGGCAGGCCGAACGGGTCACCACCTCGGGTCCGACGATCCAGCACGCCGTCAGAGACCAGGAGCAGTCGTTCTCCTGGCTGCAGACGGCGGCGGTCGACCGTGAACCGTCGGGCGGCCTCGCCCAGGCCGAGCGCCGGATGCGTGGTTCGCTCAAGTTCGATCAGCTCGCTCCCGGCTGTGATCAGCAGCGGCGGCTGGTGGCCGCAGGTGATCGAGTAGAACATCGAAGACGGTCCATGCCAGCGCCCCAGGATCACGTTGACAAACGCCATCGACCGCGACCTCGAGCATCGTGTGATGAATGCCAGCGCGGTCGCCTCCAAATGGGAGTTGACGCGCCGCTTGGCGCGAAACGCTCCCAGGGACACGCCGCCCAGGGCGGCCGCCGTGGTCCCCTTGCCCATGCTGTCGGCGATCCCGATCCATGCGCCGTCGCGGTTCTCGACGTAGTCAAACCAGTCCCCGCCGATCTCATAGCCCGGCAGCACGTTGCCGGCCAGGATCCCACCGGAGATCCGAGCGATCCGTGGCGGCAGCAAATTCTGCTGAATCTCCGACGCCGGGCTGGTCTCCTTGCGCCGCCGCGTGGTGTCAAACACGTCGGTGTACACGTTCGCCAAGCTCAACGCCGCCGCCGCCTGCCGCGCCAGCTGTACCAGCGGCTGCTCAGGCGCGTCAATCGCCAACAGCACCCCCAGCGCGCGACCGCGGAGAAGCAAAGGCGCCATCACGCTGCCGGGGAACTCATGCTCGATTACTGCACGCAGGCGCGGCAGTCCCTCTCGGGGGATCTCCGGACCCACCGCCAAGGGCGCGTCGATCTCCGCCGGGAACTCCTCTGAGCCCGCGAGCCGCAACACAGCGTGCCGTCGATGTCGACCAGGTACAGCGCGACCGAGGTCACCCCTACCAGCCGCTGAGCTTCGGCAACGATCTGCTCGCCCAGCAGATGCGGCGGCACCTTGTCGAGGACATCCGCGACATCCAGCGGTGTGGGACCGCCAGCCAGTTCCCCTGGCGGGCGCAACGCGTCGGCCTGGTTGGCATCAGCGGCCTCCCGCGCGCGCACACCGACCGCCCGCACCAACTCCTCACGGGACGCCAAATGCCGGTAGATGGTCGAGCGCGACACCCCCGCCGCGGCCGCGACCTCCTCTAAACCCGCCTCCGGCTCGGCCCGCAACAGCTCCGCCGCCGCCTGAACGATCCGCTCCATGTTTTGCGCAGCATCCGCACGACGAGGCCGCCCACTCGGCGGTCCGTCAGCAGCCGACGCCATCAGACGATCCCACGTGATCAGACGGTGCGAGGAGAAAAAGTTCGATCTCGATGTCGGGACCGACGTGATGGTTTGAGATGAACGCCAGCACACCACGTCCGCTGAGGCCTTGCACGGCGTCAATGAACTTTTCCTGCATCGCGTTTTGGAACGCGTTGCGGGTCTCCTGAACGATCGTCTGCTTCTGAATCTCGATCATCGTCTTCTCGACATCGGTGTAAACCCCGCCCAGTACGCAAGCCAACAGATCATTGCCAAGCATCAGGCTCTTGGCCGTGACGGGCTTGCGGTGGTGATAGCGCTCATGAAAGGCGACCATCGCTTCGGTCACCGCGGTCAGGAGGCGCTCGCCAGTGAGGGAAGCGTCGGGGGCCGACAATTCGGCCTGCTCTCTCGTCCTCCGGGATAGGTGCGCACGCGAGGCAGAAGGGCGAGAACCCGACGAGCCCCTCAGACGATAGACGCTGGTGAAAACATCTTGACAGATCGCGGTCTCGCGCAAGAATGCGTCACGGTGCCCCACGCCCACACCAAGATCCAGCCTGTGAACCACGGCGAGGTGCTCACTGCGGTCTCCGACGGGCTGGTCGCGCTGCTCAAAGAATTCTACGGCCGCGGGCCCACGCAAGCGAAGTCCTACTACCAAGACGACCTGGTCGTCTGCGTGCTGCGCGGCGGATTCACCCGAGTGGAGCAGACATTGCTCGACGGTGGCCGCGGAGCAGCGGTCATCGAGCAGCGCATGGAGTTCCAGGAACTCATGCGAGACCGGTTTATCAGCGTGATCGAGCAGGCAACGCGCCGGCGGGTGATCGGGTTCATGAGCGGGAACCAACAGTCTCCCGACATGATGTGCGAAGTGTTCATGCTCGCCCCGACCGACCTGGTCGGCGAGCAGGAACTCACCGGACCGTAATCCCACGCCCGCGACTGCTGGGCGACCGTTCTCGCAAACAACGCTTCGGGAGGTCACCGGGCTCACACTCAGGCCGACTGCATCTCTACGAGCCGTTTGAGCTGTGTGGCATCGGGAACCCTGAGATGACCGGAGGGCGTCTCGGCGAGGTTGGCTCAGCACAGCGGGTCCAGCAGCGCGGTCTGACTTCCAGGTTTCGCAGAACTTGAGCGACCTAGGAGGCCTCTATGAGTCCAGATGATTCTCCCGCCAGTATGAGCACTGCTGGCTTAGACACACTGCCCGCTACGACCGGAGTGCCAGTGCCACTGTCAGAAGTACAGTGCGGCCCGTCGGACGAGGACTCGTTCAGGCAGGACACTTCGCAGACGCAGGACGGGCGGTCGACATGACGCCTGACGATGATCGTGATCCAGCACGATCTCCGCGGCAGGATTACGCGCCCGCAGGCAGTGGGAGCGGGACGTCGGTGTTCCACACGTTGAAGCGCACCTTCGCGGAGTTCAGCGAGGACAACCTGAGCGATTCGGCGGCGGCGCTGACTTATTACGGGGTGCTCGCGGCGTTCCCGGCGCTAATCGCATTGATCTCGATCGTGGGCTTGGTCGGCGATCCGGCCACCACCACCAAGACGTTGACCCAGATCGTGACCAAGGTCAGCTCGGCATCCTCGGCGCACACGTTCGCCGGGCCGATCAAGGCGCTCACCGCGCAACGTACGGCGGCAGGGGTGTTGCTGATCGCGGGGATCCTGGGCGCGCTGTGGTCCGCGTCAGGCTACGTAGGGGCGTTCATGCGCGCCAACAACGTGATCTTCGAGACGCCAGAGGGCCGGGCGTTTTGGAAGTTACGTCCGCTGCAGATGCTCGTGACGTTAGTGATGCTGCTGCTGCTCGTGGCGATCGCCCTCGCGGTCGCACTCACCGGACCTGTGGTCAACGCCGTTGCCTCCCCGCTCGGGATCGGCAGCACTGCGATCTCGGTATGGAACATCGCCAAGTGGCCGATGATGGCTGTGGTGGTGATGCTCATGTTCACGGTGCTCTACTACGCCTCGCCGAACGTGCGGCTGCGCGGCATCCGGTGGGTGATGCCCGGCGCGCTGTTCGCGCTGGTCGTGTGGCTGATCGCCTCGGCCGCGTTCGCGTTCTACGTGGCGAATTTCGGCTCCTACAACAAAACCTACGGGACACTCGGGGGCGTGGTCGCTTTTCTGGTATGGCTGTGGATCACCAACTCCGTCCTGTTGCTGGGCGCCGAGCTCAACGCCGAGCGCGAGCGCACCCACGAACTCAAGGCCGGAACCCCGGGAGCCGAACGCGAGCTTCAGCTCGACGCGCGCTCCGCGCCCAAGCAGCCCACGACAACCTGAGACCGAGCGGACGCTCGCCCCGACCGAGTGCGCGTCCGATGGAACGGTCAACGCGGAGGATTCCGGCAGCCCGAAAGGCAGCAGGGATCCAACCGAACAGCCGTGAATGCCATGGCAAGGAAGAGCGAAAAGGATCTCGTCAAAGCCCTGCGGGACGGCGGCCCGCGGAACGAAGGTGGCGCGGGCCGTCACCGAGGCCTCCCAGAAGAGGCTGGGCGCTAGGCCAAGCTGGTCGAAACGAGCACTCTCTCCGAGGCTCGGAAGGTTGCCGCTTCGGCATCGGGGATGCCATCGTTGCGGAGTGCTTTCGGTGCCCGAGGTTGTGCGTAGGAAGGCGATTGCGCTCGGTCAGACGGTGTGGCTGGATTTGCTGCAAGACGTCGTGTCGGAGGTCGCGAGGGAGTGGTCGCTGACCGTCGTTTTCCAGGACGCGACCGAGGCGCTGGTCGTCGAGGCGACGTTGGTCGATGGGACGGCTGGGGTGTTGAAGGTGCTGGTGCCCGGCCGCCCGGATGCCGCCCGCCGCGAGGCCGTGGTGTTGGGCTTGGTGGTGGGCGGAGACGGATGCGCCCGCCTGATCCGGTCTGATCTGGACCGCGGCGTGCTGCTGCTGGAGCGGCTGGGTCCCTCCCTGCATGACCTGGCCCTGCCGATCCATGAGCGGCACGAAATTCTGGGTCTCCCGGCATCGATGTGGTGATTGGTCGAGTCGGTTTGCGGGCCTGAGCAGGTCTTTGCTGGACTGAGGAAGTTCTCGGAAGTTGCGCGCTGGTGGGCGACGCGCCGCCGCCCATCGATGCAGGCTGCTGGCTGCTTGAAGATCAACGGCTTGCAAGGGAGGGACGGCGTGCGCGTCACCACGGCATTTTCCAGGCTTCTGCACCTGACGGGGGTGTGGGTCAGGCAGGTTCATTTCGAGCCTGACAGGGTGGTGGTCGAAGTCGCGCTCAAGCGCCGCCGTCTGCTCTGCCCGTTGTGCGGGTACTCGACGGCATCGCGGAAGGACACGCGCCCGGTGGACTCGGTCTGGCGCCATCTCGACCTCGGCATCTGGCGGCTGGAGATCCACTGCCGGCGGCGACGGCTGTGGTGCCCGCAGCACGGCGCACGGACCGAGGGTGTCCCGTTCGCGCGGCCGGGCGCGGAGTTCACGCGCGACTTCGAGTGCCTCGTCGCGTGGCTGGCGACGCGCACCGACAAGACCGCGATCAAGGCGATGCTGCGCGTCGACTGGGACACCGTCGGGCGGATCGTGGGGCGCGTCTGCGACGACGAACTCGATCCCGACCGGCTCGAGCATCTCTATGACATCGGGATCGACGAGGTCAGCTGGAAACGCCAGCACAACTACCTCACGCTCGTCGCCGATCACCAGCGCGGCAAGATCGTGTGGGGCACCGACGGCGCAGGTGAGAAGGCCGCCGATCGCTTCTTCGAAGAGCTCGACCCGGAGATCGCCCAGCCCCCGCCGCCAGACGCAGATCCGGGAAGCGAGGACGGCGAGCCGGCCGTCAGCAAGCACGCCGGAAAGCTCCGGGCGATCTCGCTGGACATGGGTCACGGGTACGCCGCCTCCGCCCGCAAGCACGCGCCCCAAGCGGTGATCTGCATCGACCCCTATCACGTGGTGGCGCTCGCCAACCAGGCGCTGGACGAGGTCCGTCGCGGCTACTGGAACGAGCTGCGGCGCTCCAGCGACCTCCAGGCCGCCACGCGCTTCAAGGACTCCCGCTGATGTCTGCTCAAAGAAGCCCGAGAGGCTCACCGACCAGCAGGCCGCGACGCTCGCGCGGATCAGAGCTGCCGGCGGCGAGGTCTGGCGCGCCTACGAACTCAAAGAAGCCGTCCGTGGCATCTTCGGCCCCGGACTACAGGTCGACGACGTCGAGGTGCTGATCGATCGGCTCCTGTCCCGCCTGGCTCGCAGCCGCCTCGAGCCGTTCGTCCGCTTCGGCAAGACACTCCGCCGCCACCGCGACGGGATCCTCGCCGCGATCCGCCTGGGCATCAACCAAGGCCGCACCGAAGCGCTCAACAACAAAGTCCGGCTGATCACCCGCCGCGCCTACGGCTTCCACAGCGCCAAAGCCGCGCTCGCGCTCGTCCTGCTCACCTGCGGCCCAATCACCCTTGACCTCCCACACGAACTACACACTCGCGAAATCACCAGACCCTGACCACATCGATGCCGAGAGAGCCGAAATTCTCTGCGCGACCGCCCAGCGGGGTCTGGCGGCGGCCCCCGGTTACGAGCTGCCGTCCGGCGCAGCCAAGGCCCGAACACTCGCGGAGCGGATCACCCGCGAATGGGAGGAGCTGGATCATCCGTGCAGCGAAGCAGCGGTCGAGCACGCGCTGATGTGCGCAACTCGCCGCGAGGCCGCCCATGACGATCACCGCGCGATGCTCGTTCACGGTGACGTCCACGAATGGAACGCGCTCTCCGCGCCTGTCGGCTTCAAACTGGTCGATCCCGACGGTCTTCTCGCCGAGCCCGAGTATGACCTCGGGGTGATCATGCGCGAGGATCCCGTCGACCTGCTGACCGGCGACCCACGTGCCCGATCGCGCTGGCTGGCCGCTCGCACGGGATGCCATGAAGCCGCGGTCTGGGAGTGGGGCGTTATCGAACGGGTCTCCACCGGACTGCTCGCTGAGCACGTCGGGCTACAACCTGTTGCCGTCAGATGCTGGCTGCCGCCGACCATCTCGCTCGCAGCGAACGTTCCGTCCACCCCGGCTGACGATCGCTGGGTCACCCTCCCATCTCGAAAGGCCGCTGCCGCTCAGTTGACGCCCCGGGGTCTGAGCGCCGTCGTTACTGCTACCGCTGCCGAACGCCTCGAAGGAGAAGCCAGACGACACGCCTCCTCGTTCGTGAAGGAGGCGCTCTATTCGCTTCCAGCTGAACCCGACGCCGAGGCGGGTCACTCTCGGGCTTGTGAGAGCGCATAGTCGACATGGTGCTGGTCGATGAACTCAATCACGAATCCAGCTCGCTCCAGCACGGTTCGTGACGGGGCGTTGGCGGCTAGGACGCCCCGGGCAACCACGCGTTGCACCGATGGCTGCGTCAGTAGCCATCGAGATACTGCCGCGTCGAGCTCGGTGCCGTAACCGCGGCATCGATACGGCTCGGCCAGACCGTAACCTAATTCTTTGTCCCCGCGGTGGTCAGCGGACCCATGCACCCCGCAGTCGCCGATCACAACGCCATCGAGCACTACGAGCCAGCCCGCCGGTGATTGCCCGTAAGGCCATTCGAAGTCCGTCGACCGTGTCCGCGTGTGGCCAACCCTACCCCGTCTTGATCCCCGAGCAGTCGACCGCGACCACAGCCTCGGCGGTTGACATCGCGATTGGCAAGCACAAGCGTCGCGGTCGAGATCTGTTCAAAGCTGTCCACGCGGGTCTCTCTCCGATCAGGGGGCAACGCGTGAGGCGGCACCATGGCGGGCGGGTGCGGTTGGATCTATCCACTTCAGCCGACGCAGCCGAGAGAATGTGCAGGCGCGCCGACGTCTCGCTGGCCTCTGCAAAGTCGCCGGACCGGCCGTCTCGACGCAGCTGCTCCCGGCGTCGGCACCTCTAAAGGAGAAGTCTGGTCAGACCCTTCCTGATTCGTGCGAGCAGCAGTCTCGAACCCGGAGACTGAGCCATCATCCTCGGATGATTGTGCGACGGCTGGGTCCACGGGATCGGTATGACGCCGAGCGCTTCGTGGTGGCCGCCGCGTTTCCGCCGTGGCACCGACCTTCTGGAGAAGAGCTGGAAGGCGCCCGCGTCGCGCGCTGGCTGTCTGGCTGGGACGAAGAAGTCGGCTTCGGGGTCGAGGCGACGGGCGGGCTGCTCGGCGCCGCGTGGGCTCGGATCGTCGAGCCACGTCTATTCGTCAACGACGGCGCGCCCCTTTGGGAGCTCATCATCGCTATCGATGAGCCGTTCCGCGGGCACGGTCTCGGGCAGCAGCTAGTTCGTGACCTGCAGCAGCTTGTAGCGAGCTTGAGCTTGCCGGGTCTCGTCCTCACGGTCAGCGACCAAAACAGCGTCGCTCTGCGCCTCTACCGGGCACGTGGGTTCACGGAGCAAGGCCGCACCGCGTCTGGCCAGCTAATCATGACCTGGCTCGCGGAGTGACGCATTCGGAAGGAACCCTCCTGACCGGACGGTCGTTTGGACGACCGGGGCTCAAAAGCAGCGGCCAAGTTGGACAGCCCGTCGTTCGTGA
>CAXTTD010000067.1:0-11413 GCA_964246945.1 uncultured Solirubrobacteraceae bacterium
CCACGATCCCGTTGTGGGCGCCGCAGCGGCACAGGTTGCCGCTCATCCGTTCGCGCAGCTCGTCGTGATCGAGCGTGACCTCAGTGGCGCCGAGATCGGCGGTGACGTGGCTGGGCACCCCACGGGCCACCTCGTCGGCCATCCCCACCGCCGAGCAGATCTGCCCCGGGGTGCAGTAGCCGCACTGAAATCCATCATGGTCGATGAACGCCTGCTGCAGCGGATGCAGCGCGCCGTCGTCGGCCAGCCCCTCGATCGTGGTCACCGCCCGTCCGTCGTGCTGAACGGCGAGGGCGAGGCACGACAGGATCCGCTGTCCGTCGACGAGCACCGTGCACGCGCCGCACGCGCCCTGGTTGCAGCCCTTCTTGGTGCCGTGGAGGTCGAGATGCTCGCGCACGAAGTCGAGCAGCGAGACGCGCGCGTCGGCGGGCGGCGGCACCTCGCGGCCGTTGATGATGATCGACACGACGGATTTCCCCTTTCGGCGGCGGAGCCCTGGCGACTCCGAAGACTGCGTGCGCGCTCTCTACCCGGTCGGCGCGGGCTCGTACCGGGCCCCGGCGGACGGGAGAGCGCTCACCGGGTCTCGGGCGCGCAGGACGGGCGAGTTATCGTGTGGGTAACCAATGCGTCTCGCGCGTTGGGAAACGAGGCATCAGCGGTGGACGAACAGAGTTCGCAGATGACGGCGTCAGACGTGGCCAGCGCCACCGAGGCCATCGCGGTCAGGTGGCTGCGTGAGCGGCGGCGGTTCGTGCAGGCGCTGCTGGTCGAGGTGGAAGGCTCGGCGCCGCTGCCCCCGGGGGCGATGATGCTGATCGGCGAGCGGGGCGAGATCGAGGGATCCATCACCGGCGGCTGCGTCGAGGGAGCGGTCGTCACCGAGGCGGAGGCGATCCTCGCCGGTGAGCGCGGCCCGGGCGCGCTGACTTACGGCATCTCCGACGAGCTGGCGGGTTCGGTCGGACTGATGTGCGGTGGGACTGTGCACATCTTCATCCAGGAGCTCGTCGGCACGGCGGGCGAGATCGAGCGCTCCGCGCTCACCGAGCACCTGGCGGGACGCCCCGCCGCGGTCGCCACGTTGCTCGACGGTCCGTCGATCGGTGCGCGTCTCGGGATCATCGATCATGAGGCGACCGGCTCCCTGGGGCGAGCGGAGCTGCTGGACCGCAACGTGGGTCGCGAGTCAAGCGGACTGCTGGCGGACGGTAAGACCATGCTCAGGCGCTTCGGCGCCGACGGCGCGACGCTCGGCGATGATCTGACCGTCCACATTCGCTCCTACGCCCCGCCACCGCGGATGGTCATCTTCGGTGCGGTCGACTTCTCGGCGGCGATGGCACCGTTCGCCGCTCGGATCGGCTACGAGGTGAGCATCTGCGACGCGCGCGAGCGTTTCGTTCACTCCCGGCGGTTCTCCTCGCACGCCGAGGTCCGGGTCGGTTGGCCCCAGGAGCTGATGGACGGCGTCGAACTGGGAGCACGCGACGCGGTGCTCGTGTTCAGCCACGACCCCAAATACGACGAGCCCGCTCTGCGCTGCGCCCTGGCCACCGACGCCGGATACATCGGCGCGCTCGGGAGCCGCCAGACCACCGTCAAGCGCGAGGCGCGGCTGCGCGCCGCCGGGGTCAGCGACGCCGACCTGGCTCGCATCCATGCCCCGTGTGGCCTCGACATCGGCAACCGCACCGCCGAGGAGACCGCGGTCTCGATCCTGGCCGAGATCATCGCCGGCCGCGCCGAACGTGCGGCGCAGCCGCTGCGCGAGACGAGCGGTCCGATCCACGGTCGCGATCACGCCGAGGCCACCGTGTCGTGAGCAGCTGTCGGCGGGTGGGGGCGCATTGCTGCCCCGGGTAGCGGCCTTCGCATAGGCATCGCTGGGGCGTGAATCCCACCGGGTGGTCATGCGCCTAGGCAGCCCAATCCGCTGTCTCTGAGGCCGTTATGCGGGAGTATCGTGCGCCGTCTGGGAGCAGGTCGGCAACCTTCGGAGGGAGAGCGATGAGCACGGTCAACGTGCATCTGACTGTCAACGGAACCGCGCACGAGCTCGAGGTCGAGCCGCGCCTGCTGCTCGTGCACGCGTTGCGCGACGAGCTCGGGCTCACCGGCACCCACGTCGGATGCGATACTTCCAACTGCGGCGCCTGCACGGTCCATCTCGACGGACAGGCGGTGAAGTCGTGCACGGTGCTCGCTGTCCAGGCCGACGGCGCCGAGGTGACGACGATCGAGGGCCTGGGCACCGCGGAGGACCTGCACCCGGTCCAGGAGGCGTTCTGGAACAACCACGGCCTGCAGTGCGGCTACTGCACGCCGGGGATGATCATGGCCAGCGCGGCGCTGCTGGCGGAGAATCCGACGCCCACCGAGGACGAGATCCGCCACGGCCTGGAGGGCAACCTCTGCCGCTGCACCGGCTACCACAACATCATCAAGTCGGTGCTCGACGCCTCCGGGCAGTCGACCGGAGAGGAAGCGCGGATATGAGCGTCACGTCCAACCCGCCCGGCGCCAGCGTTGGCACCTCGCTGCGGCGCAAGGAGGATCCGCCGCTGATCACCGGCCAGGGGCGCTACATCGACGACATCACCGTCACCGGGATGCTGTGGATGGCGTTCGTCCGCTCCCCCGAGGCCCACGCGAAGGTCGTCTCCATCGACGCCTCGGCCGCGACCGCCCGCGACGGCATCGTCGCAGTGTTCACCGGAGAGGACATGACCGACCTCGGGGGGCCGCTGCCGATGGCCTGGGCGCCGCCCGGAGTCGAGGTCGCCAACCCCGAGCACTGGCCGCTGGCCCGCGGCGAGGTCAACCACGTCGGGGACCCGGTCGCGGTCGTGATCGGTGAGGACCGGTATGGCGTTGCCGACGCCGCCGACACCGTGCTCGTCGAGTACGAGCCGCTCCCGGTCGTGGTCGACCCCGAGCAGGCGATCGAGGGCGGTCCGCTGGTCCACGAGTCGCTGGGCTCCAACAAGGTGCACGAGTGGACGCTCGCCGGCGGCGACGTCGACGCTGGGTTCGCGGAGGCCGACGTGATCGTCGAGCGCCGGGTGGTCAACCACCGGATCGCCGGCGCGCCGATCGAGTGCCGCGGCGTGATCGCCGACTACCGCGCGGGCGCGCTCACCCTGCACACCTCGACCCAGGTGCCCCACTTCGTGCGCCTGTTCATGGCGCTGCTGCTCGGCCTCACCGAGGACCAGGTCCGAGTGATCGCGCCGGATGTCGGCGGTGGGTTCGGGCAGAAGCTCCAGGTCTACGGCGAGGAGCTCACCGCCTGCTGGGTCACCAAGCACCTGAACCGACCGGTGAAGTGGGTGGAGACCCGCTCGGAGAACATGTCGGTCGCCCACCAGGGACGTGACCAGATCGCCCACGTGAAGATGGGGGCCACGCGCGACGGCACGATCGTCGCCTGGCACGTGAAGATCCTCGCCGACTTCGGCGCCTACAACATGATCCTCACGCCGCTGATCCCGTCGCTCGGAGCGTTCGTGATGGGCGGCTGCTACAAGATCCCCAACGTCCGGACCGACATCATCGGCGTGTTCACGAACAAGTGCCCGACCGACGCGATCCGCGGTGCCGGACGGCCCGAGGCGACGCAGATGATCGAGGTCACGCTCGATCAGGTCGCCCACGAGCTCGGCATCGACCCGGTCGAGATCCGCCGGCGCAACTTCATCCCCAAGGAGGATTTCCCGGCCGCGGTCGCCACCGGCGTCATCTACGACTCCGGCGACTACCACGGGACGCTGGACCGGCTGCTCGAGCACGTTGACATCGACGGCTTCCGGGCCGAGCAGGCGCGACTGCGCTCGGAGGGCGTGTATCGGGGTCTAGGGCTATGTACGTGGACAGAGATCTGCGGGCTGGCGCCGTCACGGATCACCGGGCCGGCGGGCGTCGGCGTCCAGGCCGGCCTGTGGGAGTCCGCACTCGTCCGCGTCCACAACACCGGCGCGGTCACCGTGTACACCGGCACCTCGCCCCACGGCCAGGGCCTCGATACCGCGATGGCCCAGATCGTCGCCGACAAGCTCGGGGTCGACACCTCGATCGTCGACGTCATCCACGGGGACACTGGCACCGGCCCCGAGGGCCGCGGGACCTACGGCTCACGCTCGCTGGCCACCGGCGGCGAGGCGGTCGCCAGGTGCACCGACAAGATCGTCGCCAAGGCCAAGCAGATCGTCGCCGCCGAACTCGAGGCGGCGCCCGAGGACATCGTCGTCGAGAACGGCAAGTTCAGCGTCCGCGGGTCTCCCGACACGGGCATGGCGCTCGCTGACGTCGCCGGCGTTGCCTACATCGGCGCGGTGCCCGAGGGGATGGAGCCGGGACTCGAGGAGACGACGTTCCACGACCCCGAGAATTTCGTGTTCCCGTTCGGTGCCCATGCCTGCATCGTCGACGTCGACGCCGAGACCGGCAAGGCGAGCGTCGTGCGCTACGTCGCGGTCGACGACTGCGGAAACCCGATCAATCCGCTGCTCATCGACGGCCAGATTCACGGCGGGGTCGTCTACGGCATCGGCCAGGCGTTGTACGAGCGCGTCCACTACGACGCGGAGGGCCAGCTCGTCACCGGGACGTTCGTCGACTACGCGATCCCGACCGCGGCGGAGGTCCCGATGTTCGAGACCGACCGCACGGTCACCCCGTCGCCGGTCAACTCGATGGGCGTCAAGGGCGTCGGCGAGGCGGGCACGATCGCCGCCTCGGCGGCTGTCACCAACGCGGTCATCGACGCGATCCGGCCACTCGGGGTTGACTACATCAATATGCCGCTGTCCCCCATGCGGGTCTGGCAGGCGATCCACTCAGCCTCAGAGGAGGGCCGGTCATGATCCCCGCCGAGTTCGACTACGTCGCGCCCGACACCCTGGAGCAGGCGATCCAGGCGCTCGCCGACGGCGGCGAGGACTGCAAGTTGCTCGCCGGCGGGCATTCGCTGCTGCCGCTGATGAAGCTGCGGCTCGCCGCCCCCACCCAGCTCGTCGACCTGCGCAAGGTGCCCGGCCTGCATGGGGTGGAGCGTCAGAACGGCCACTGGCGGATCGGCGCCCTCACCCCCCACTCGGTGCTCGAGCACTCCCCCGAGCTCGGGCTCATCTCCGAGGTCGCGGCCACCATCGCCGACCCGCAGGTCCGTCACCGGGGCACGATCGGCGGCTCGCTGGCGCACGGCGACTCGGCATCGGACCTGCCGGCGGCGATGCTCGTCACCGAGGCCGAGGTGACCCTCCAGGGACCCGACGGACAGCGAACGCTCGCCTGCGCCGAGCTGTTCGAGGATTACATGACGACGGCGCTCGGGCCGACCGAAGTGCTCACCGAGGTTCGCGTGCCGGCCCTGGACGGCTACGGCCACAGCTATCACAAGTTCAACCGCCGCTCCGAGGACTGGGCGATGGTCGGCGTATGCGCGGTGGTCAAGACCTCTGGCGACACCGTCGAGGACGTGCGGGTCGGACTGACGAACATGGGGTCGGTGCCGCTGCGGGCAACGGCCGTCGAGGACGCGCTGCGCGGACAGCCGGCCAGCCAGGAGAACATCGCCGCGGCGGCCGCCAAGGCCGCCGCCGGGGCCGATCCGCCCGCCGACCTCAACGCCTCCGAGGAGTACAAGCGCCACCTCGCGACCGTCCTCACCAAGCGGGCGATCACCGACGCGCTCGCGAACGCCGGGTAGCCTGCCGTCACATGACGCTCGCGGAGCTGACGTCGGTGGGCGCCGCGAGCGAGGCACTCGCCGCTCAGGGCTACCTCGCCGACCGGCCGCTCGCGCTCGCGGTATCGCTTGCGGTAGCCCTGGAGCAGCCGCTGCTGCTCGAGGGCGAGGCCGGGGTCGGCAAGACCGAGGTGGCGCGGGCGCTCGCCGCCGCCACCGGGGCGCGGCTCATCCGCCTGCAGTGCCACGAGGGCATCGACCTGCACCACGCCGTGTACGACTGGGACTATCCGCGCCAGCTGCTGGCGCTGCGCGCCGCGGAGGGTGGCGTCGACGAGGGTGAGCTGTTCGCGCGGCGCTTCCTGGTGCGGCGTCCGCTGCTGGAAGCGCTCGAGACCGGCGAGGAGGTCGTGCTGCTCATCGACGAGATCGACCGCGCCGACGACGAGTTCGAGGCGTTCCTGCTCGAGTTCCTGTCGGACTTCGCGGTGACCATCCCCGAGCTCGGCACCATCCGCGCCCGCGGGCGCCCAGTCGTCGTGCTCACCTCGAACCGCACTCGCGAGCTGCACGACGCCCTCAAGCGGCGGTGCCTGTATGAGTGGATCGACTACCCCGACCGCGAGCGCGAGCGCGCGATCCTCGAGAGCCGGGTCCCGGGCGTCCCCGAACGGATCGCCGAGCGCGTCGTCGACGCCGTCGCCCGGCTGCGCGAGACCGGCGACCTCTACAAGCAGCCCGGGGTGGGCGAGACGATCGTGTGGGCGCGAGCCCTGCTCGCGCTCGGCGACGGCGCGGGCCTCGAGGAGACGCTGGGGGCGGTGCTCAAGGTTCACGAGGACGTTGTGCGCGTGCGCGAACGTGGGATCCTGGAGGGCGTCTGAGTGGTGGCCGGCGACCGTGGGTCGGTGGCGGTGCAGCAGGCCGGGGAGGCGGTCGTCGACCGGCTCTCGCAGCTGGCCCGCGCGATGCGCCGCCGCGGCAGCCGCGTCGGGGTCGGCGAGCTGCTCACCGCCGCCCGGGGTATGAACGTGATCGACGCCGGTTCGCGCGAGGATGTTCGCCTGGCCCTGAGGACGGTGCTGTGCTCCGAGCGCTCTGACCTGGAGCGCTTCGAGGAGGCGTTCGCCGAGACGTTCGGTGACGCGGCAGGGCTCCTCGGCCACGATCCCTCAGAGGACATCGCCGCGCTCGGCGAGATCCCCCGTGAGGTGCTGCCCCAGGCGGGGGCAGCGGATCCCACGGGCGGCGCCGCGGCCCCCGATGCCGAGCCGGTGCCCGCCGCCTACAGCGCGGTCGAGGTGCTCGTGGAGAAGGACTTCGCGCGCTACACCGACGCCGAGGCGGCGCTCGCCCGCGTCCTCATCGCGCAGCTCGCCCGCCGGCACCCGATGCGACCGTCGCGGCGCACGCGGCCGTCGAGACGGCGTGGCCACGTGCCGGACCTGCGGGCGACGGTCGGCGCGTCGCTGCGTACCGGGGGCGAGCCGCTGCACCGCCGCTGGCGCGTCCCCGGCGAGCGCCCCCGTCAGCTGGCGCTCGTATGCGACGTGTCGGGGTCGATGACCCCCTATGCACGGATGCTGCTGCAGTACATGCAGGCGTCGGTCGCCGCACGCCGCCGCGTCGAGGCGTTCGCGTTCGGGACTCGGCTGACCCGCATCACCCAGGAGCTCGACGGCCGCGATCCCGACGCGGCGCTGCGCCGTGCCACCGACGCCGTCGACGACCTCTCCGGCGGGACCCGGATCGGGGACGCGCTCGCCACGCTCAACCGCGTGCACGGCCGCCGACTCGGCCGCGGCGCGGTCGTCGTGATCCTGTCCGACGGATGGGACCGCGGCGAGCCCGAGCGACTCGACGCCGAGATGGCCCGCCTGCGCCGCGCGGCGTACCGCGTCATCTGGTTGAACCCGCTCGCCGCGCACCCCGACTACGAGCCGCTCACCCGCGGGATGCAGGCCGCGGTGCCCCACACCGACCGCCTGCTCGCGGGCAACTCGATCGCGTCCCTGGAGCAGCTCGCCGAGATCCTGGAGGGCCTGTGAACGGAGGGGCCGTGAACGGAGGGGCCGTGAACGCACCCGATGAGGCCCAGCGCGAGTGGGCGGCCGCCTCCGAGCTCCACGGTCCGAACTTCGCCGCCACCTCCGAGCCACCGCCGCGTCTGATCGCCTTCGGTGCCGTCCCGCTCAGCGCCGCGCTGTGCCGCGCCGCCCGCACGGTCGGCTGGCTGGGGTTCGTCGTCGACCCCCGCGCGCGGTTCGCGACCGCCGAGCGCTTCACCGACGCCGATCGGGTGCTCATCGCGTGGCCGCAGGCAGCCTATGACGAGCTCGGCGCTCCCGACGCGAACACCGCGGTGCTGGCTCTCACCCACGCCCCGGAGCTCGACGACGCGGCGCTGGCGATCGCGCTGCGCTCGCCGGCGTTCTACGTCGGGGCGATGGGGTCGCGCCGGACCCAGGCCCGCCGGCGTGAGCGGCTCGCCGCCGCCGGCCTCCCCGCGGCCGAGCTCGATCGCCTGGCCGGGCCCGCCGGACTCGACCTCGGCGGCGACACCGTCGGCGAGGCGGCGCTCGCGATCCTCGCCGAGGCGATCGCGGCACTCCACGGCCGCGCGGGCGGGCCGCTCACCGCTTCCGAGCACGCGATTCACGTCGTTGGGCGCCCAGCCGGATGACTCACGCCGCCGACTTTCGGGCGAGGCTGAATGCCGAGCGGAGGCGAGAAGGCGTGAGCGCGGGGCTGATCCTCGCTGCCGGCGCCGGCACGCGGTTCGGCGACGCGCCCAAGCAGCTCGCCGACCTGCACGGGCGCCCGCTGCTGCAGTGGGCCATCGACGCCCAGACGGCGGTCGACCCGGGTCTGCTCGACCCGATCGTGGTCGCGCTCGGCTCCCGCGCGTCTAAGGTCCAGGCAGCGATCGATCCCGGACGGGCGCGGGTGATCGTCTGCGAGGAGTGGGACGCGGGTCAGTCGGCGTCGCTGCGCTGCGGCCTTTCCGCGCTGCGCGGGAGCGACCGAGTGCTCATCACGCTGGGCGACGCTCCGCTGCTCACCCCGGAGGTGATCGCCCACTTCGCCGTGCAGACGCCCGGAACGCGCGCCGTGTACGACGGGCGGCCCGGCCATCCCGTCGTGCTCGGCCCAGAGCACCTGCGAGCGCTCGCCTCGAGCACTGGCGATCACGGAGCGCGCGACGCGCTTGCGGACGCCCGGACGATCGAGATCGGGCACCTATGCTCCGGTCGCGACGTCGACACACCGGAGGACCTGGAGGAGGTTCGCGATGAAGCTAGAGCAGTCATTTGAGGTTGCCGCACCGCTTGAGCGGGTGTGGGAGGCGTTGATCGACGTCGAGCGGGTGGCCCCGTGCCTGCCCGGCGCGCGCGTCGTCGGACGCAACGAGGACGGCAGCTACAACGGCGAGTTCAAGGTGAAGGTCGGCCCCACGTCAGCCGCCTACGCCGGGAAGCTGAACATGGAGGACGTCGACGCCGACGCCCATCGGGCGACGATGTCCGCCGCGGGCACCGATACGCGCGGTCAGGGCGGCGCGAACGCCACGATCGTCTCGACGGTCTCCGCTGCGGGTGAGGGTGTGACGACGGTCGAGGTCTCGACCGACTACCACATCACCGGACGGCTGGCCCGGTTCGGTCGCGGCGGGATGATCGAGGCGATCTCCAACCGGCTCCGCGGTTATTTTGCGCCTAACGTGCTGGCGTTGGGCACCGCCGGGGGGGCCGGGGAGGCGGCGCCCGCGGACGCGGCCCCCGCGGGCGTCGCCGGCTCCGCTCAGGAGGCCGCCGACTCGGCCACTCCGCTGCCTACCGAGTCCGCCGCGGATGAGTCGACCGCGGCCGCCGAGGAGTCACCCGCGGCCGCCAAGGAGTCGACCGCGGCCGCCGGACCGGTTGCCGCGGGCGAGACCACCGGGGCGAGCGACGGCGCCCCGCCCGTCGCCGATTCGCCTGGCCACGAGCCAGCCACCCCGGCGTCCGAGGCCGAGCCGCTGTCGGCGGCCTCCCTCGTCGGTTCGGTCGCGCTCGCCCGGGTGAAGGAGAACCCGGTCCCGCTCGTCGCGCTCGTGGTCGGCCTCCTGATCGCGCTGCGGGTGGTGCGCCGCCGGTCGTGACCTCGCGCTACGCGCGAGCCGCGGCGAAGTAGTGGCCGTGCTGGACGTCCTCCACCCAGCCGGGCTGGGCCGGCGCCCAGCCGAGCACCTCGCGGGTCTTGTCATTGGAGGTGGGGTTGTCCAGGGTGGCAAAGTCGGCAAGGAAGCCGAGGTACTGCGGCGCCTCCTCCTGCGTGACGCTCTTGCTCTCGATCCCGAGCTTGCCGGCGATCGTCTCGGCGATCACCGTGCGCGGGATCCCGGTGTCGCCGACGCCGTGGAAGGTCGAGCCGGCCGGACCCCTCTCCAGCGCGAGGCGGTAGAGAACGCCGATGTCGTAGGTGTTGGCGGCCGGCCAGCGGTTTGCGCCGTCGCCGACGTATGCGGCGACGCCGCTCTCACGAGCGAAGCCGATCAGCGCGTCGGTGAAGCCGTGATGGTCGAGGTCTGAGTGAACCATCGGCGCCAGGCGGACGACCGAAGAGCGCACACCCTGCTGAGCCAGCGAGATCGTGTAGTTCGCCGCGTCCACGCGGGGACCGCCTTCGGACTGATCGTCCTCGGTGCCGGGGCGGCCGGTGATTCCGGCCATCGCGAGCATCAAGGTGCCACCGGTTGTCACGAACGGCTTCTCAGTACCGATGAGCGACTCACCGAGCGCCTGGATCGCTCCCATGTCTGAGTTGACCGCGGCCATGAACTCGCCCGTGCGCATCTCCTCGTGCTTGAAGGCGAGGTGAATCACGCCGTCAGTCTCCGTGGCGGCGGCCCGCAGCTCGTCCATGTTGTCGAGATCGCCACGGCGCACATCGGCGCCGAGCGCGGCGACCGCTTCAGCTGACGCGTCGGAGCGGGCGAGACCGACGACCTCGTGCCCGTTGCGGACAAGCTCGGGAATAACGGCGGACGCGATATGGCCTGAGGCGCCGGTGACGAATACGCGCATGAGAAGCTCCAATCGAGAGGTATGTCACTTGGTGCCATCACCGTAGCACGGTGATGTCGTCCGGTGTCATCAACTACGCTCAGCGCCGATGTCCCGCTGGAAGCCGGATGCCCAGGGCCGCCTGACGAGCGCCGCGATCGCACTGTTCGACGAGCAGGGATATGAGGCGACGACCGTCGCCGAGATCGCCGAGGGCGCCGGACTGACGAAGCGCACCTTCTTTCGCTACTTCGCGGACAAGCGCGAGGTGCTCTTCAGCGGGAGCCAAGAGTTGCAGCGCCTCTGGCTCGACGGGGTCGCCGCCGCCCCGGCGACCGCGACCCCGCTCACGGTCGTCATGGCCGGACTCGACCCGGTCGCGGAGATGTTCACCGAGCGCCATGACTTCGCCCGGATCCGCGCTGAGATCACTGGGGCCAACCCGGAACTGCGAGAGCGTGAACTGATCAAGTTGCAGAACCTTGCCGGCGCGATCAAGGCTGCGCTGGTGGCGCGGGGCGTCCCCGCGAACGCAGCGATACTCGCCGCACAGTCGGGCGTGACCGTCTTTCACGTCGCCTTCGCCCACTGGGTGGCGCAGGAGGACCCGAGCGCCCTGCGCCGGCTGATCGACGAGTCACTGGAAGAGCTGCAATCGGTGACTGCCGCCTAGTCA
>CAXTTD010000068.1:0-1842 GCA_964246945.1 uncultured Solirubrobacteraceae bacterium
GGTGGGAGAAAGCGTCGAGCGCCGAGTGATAGGTGCCGCCGGAGATCGTCCCCGAGGCGCTCACGTACGCCTCGACGCGCAGCGGCTCGCCCTCGGGCAGCTCACCGACGGCGAACTGGACGCCGAGATCGTGCGGCAGCGAGTCGAAGCCGCACGCGTGCACGAGCCGGGCCCCGGTGCGCTCCGCGGTCGCGTGGTGGCGGACGTACATCTCATCGACGAACTCGGGCTCGCCGGTGATGTCGGCGTAAGCGGTACCGGCGGCCGCGCAGGCGGCGACCAGCGGCTCGCCGTGGCGGATGAACGGCCCGACGGTCGACGCGACGACGCGCGTGGACTCCGCCACCGCGCGCAGTGCGGCCGGGTCGGCGGCGTCGGCCTCGATCAGCGGGAGCTCGGCGTGCGCGGGGTCGATCGCGGTCAGGCGCTCGCGCACCGCGGCCAGTCGCGTCCGGTCGCGCCCGGCGAGCGCCCACCGGGTGGAGGCGATCTCCGGTTGGGCGGCGAGGTACTCGGCGACGAGCCCGCCGGTGAAGCCGCTTGCGCCGAACAGGACGAGGTCGTGCTCAGGCATCGCCGCTCAGCTCCTTGGCGACGGCGAGCGCTCGGGCGGGTTCGACGCCGGCCCGCGCGGAGAGCCAGCACGCGCGCGGCGCGGCGAGCCGCGCCGCGGAGGGGGCGGCGACGCCGGCGAGCGCGAGCAGGGTGTCGAGCTCCGCCTCGCTCGGCGCCGGCACATCGAGTCGGTCGGCGTAGGCGGCGAGCCAGGCACGGGCATCCATCGCCGCAAGCCTACCCTCGAGGGCGGTCTGGAAAGATCCACGGCCCCCGACCGCCCCGCCGGGCAAGGAGACTCACACCCCATGGCACTGCTCGATGACAAGGTGGCGATCGTGACCGGATCGGCTCGCGGGATCGGCCGCGCGACCGCTGAGCTCCTCGCCGCCCACGGCGCGAAGGTGCTCATCAACGACCTCGACCCCGACCTCGCCGAGCAGACCGCCTCCGAGATCGACGGCGAGACGATCGTGTTCGCCGGCGACCTCACCCGTGACGGCGTCCCCGACTCGCTGGTGGACCACGCGGTCGACGCCTTCGGCCGGGTCGACATCCTCGTCAACAACGCCGGCTACACGCTCGACGGCATCGCCCACAAGATGAGCGACGACGCGTTCCAGAAGATGCTCGACATCCATCTCGTGGTCCCGTTCCGCATGTGCCGCGCGGTCGCCCCCCACTTCCGCGAGCCGGCCAAGCGCGAGGCGGGCGAGGGCGTTGAGGTGTTCCGCAAGATCGTCAACGTCTCCTCGGTCACCGGGACCTTCGGCAACGCCGGCCAGGCCAACTACGCGTCGGGCAAGGCGGGGGTGATCGGGCTCACCAAGACGCTCGCCAAGGAGTGGGGCCGCTTCAAGGTGAACGTGAACGCGGCGTTCTTCGGCTACATCGACACCCGGCTCACCGCGTCCGACGGCGACGCGAACTCGATCGAGATCGGCGGCGAGACGGTCCCGCTCGGGATGCCCGACGCGGTTCGCCAGGGGGCAACCGCGTTCATCCCCTTTGGGCGGGCCGGCACCCCGCAGGAGGCGGCGGGCGGCGTGTTCCTGCTCTGCACCCCGTGGGCCAACTACATCACCGGGCAGGTGCTCGGGATCACCGGCGGAAGCCCCGGGGGCATGATCTCCTGACCCATGGGTGACGTCCGGGACGGAGATGAAACTGTGCGTCGATGCCTGATCGCGTCTCGGACTCCGTGGGCGCCGTATGGCGGCCGGCAGGCACGCGCGGGCGGGCGCCCGGGCAGGTCGGGCTCGCGGTGGCCGCCCTGGCGGCGGCGCT
>CAXTTD010000068.1:1852-11376 GCA_964246945.1 uncultured Solirubrobacteraceae bacterium
GTACCCGGGGTCGGCGGGAGGACCGGCCGGGGCCGGGCGCGGTGGGGCGCCCGGCAGGCACTCGCGGGCGTGCTTCCGGGCAGGTCGGGCTCGCCGTGGCCGCGCTGGCGGCGGTACTCGCCGCGGTGGTCGCGCTCAGCGGCGACGGGCAGGCGTACTGGCTATGCGTGCCCGTGGGCCTCGCGGCCGCGAGCTGGTGCGCGACCCCACGAACCGGTGCGCTCGCCCTCGCGGCGACGATCGCCGGCGGGGGTGGAGCGACGCTCGCGGACTCGCTTCACGGACCCCCGCTGTGGTTGGCGCTCGCGGTGCCGGTGGCCGCGGCGGCGATCGCACAGCGAACCCGCGCGCGACTTGAGCGTGAGCGCGACGACCTGCGCGACTTCGCGCTCACCGATCCCCTCACCGGCCTCGCCAACCGGCGCACGCTGCTCGCCCACATCGAGCACGAGGCGGCGCGCCATCGCCGTGCCCGGGTGCCGTTCGCGCTGGTGATCCTCGACCTCGATGGATTCAAGACGCTCAACGACCGCTTCGGCCACGGCGCGGGCGACGAGCTGCTGCGCGAGGTCTCCGGGGCGCTCGCGCGCGCGATGCGCGCCCAGGACACCGTGGCCCGATTCGGCGGGGACGAGTTCTGCGTGCTCGCCCCCGACACCGATATCGCGGGGGCGGACCGGGTCGCCGGGCGGGTCATCGCCGCGGTGAGCAGCGTCACCACCGGCACCCTGGCGGTGCGCGCGAGCGTCGGTTCGGCGGTGGCGCCGCAGGACGGAACCGATCCGGTGACGCTGATCGCCGTCGCCGACGCGCGGCTGCTTGAGGCCAAGCACGAGCTCTACCGCGCCCCTCGCTCCCCCGCCCGGCGGGCGGCCTGAATCGGGACGGCGGCGATGCGCGACGTCGTGATCCGCGGGCCGGTGATCCGGCTCGGACAGCTGTTGAAGCTCGCCGGGCTGATCGGCTCGGGTGCCGAGGTCAAGGCGCTGCTCGCCGATGAGACGGTGCTCGTCAACGGCGAGGCCGAGAGCCGGCGCGGTCGCCAGCTGCACCCCGGCGACGTCGTCACGGTCGCCGGCGAGACGCTCCGCGTCCGTGACGGTGGCCAGCGCGAGCGGTGAGCGTGCCGGCGCCGGTGGAGCTGCGCGCACCGGGGGGCCCGGCGCTCGTCGTCGCCCACCGCGGCGCCTGGGATCCGGCGCCGCAGAACTCGCTCGACGCCTTCGAGGCGGCGATCACCGCCGGGGCCGACGCGGTCGAGCTCGACGTGCGGCGCACCGCTGACGATCGACTGGTGGTCGTCCACGACCCACGCCTGCGCCTGCGCCCGCTCGGCAGGCTCACCACCGCCCAGGCCCGTGAGCGCCTCGCGCCCGGCCAGGCCCCGGAGCTCGAGGAGGTGCTCACCACGCTCACCGGGCGCATCCTCGTCGACGTCGAGCTCAAGGAGGACGGCTACGTCGCCGACGCGATGGCGATGGTGACCCGCTGCCTGCCCGCCGGCGGCTACGTGGTCACCTCGTTCCGGGACGCGGTCCTCCCCCAGGTCCGCGCGGCTGCGCCCGGGGCGCGGATCGGCCTGCTCGTCGCGTCTCGCCAGCCGCTGCGCCGGCTCGAGCGACGGGTCGGGCAGACCGGCGCGGACTTCCTCGCCCCCCACCTCGGCCTCATCCCGACCGGCATCCTGCGGTGGGCCGCCGAGCACGACCTCCCCGCCTGGGTGTGGACGGTGAACGAACCGGCCGACCAGCACGCCCTGCTGTTCGACCCGCAGGTGGAGGCGATCATCACCGACCACGTGGCCCGGGCCGTCGTGGAGGCCGGCGAGGGTCCACAGCCCGTGTAGCGCCGTCTACCCGATCGGTCCGGGCTCGGATTCGCCGGCGGACTGCACGAACCCGAGGTCGATCTGTCCCGGGACGATGAGATCGAAGGAGTACAGCATCGGCTGCCCGGCGGCGTAGCCCTGCTCCTCGAGCATGAGGCACGCCGTCGGGTCGGAGAGCTCGAGCAGCCGTCCGACCGAATCGGTGGGACCGACCAGGCGCGCGTCGATCCGGGTGCGCGACAGCGAGAACGGGATTCCGACGTCGTTGGTGAGCACGTCGTGGAAGGTCCGCGCCTGCAGGGCAGCGCTCAGCGCCGCGGCGTCGGGCAGCTGAACCTCGGGATGCGGGGTGTCGGAGGCGACGGCGATCGGCCCGCCGGCTTCGGTGACGAGCACCCGGTCGATCCGGGTGACGGGGCTGCCGGGCGGCACCTCGAGCGCGGCGGCGACGTGGTCCTCAGCCGGGACCCGCTCGATGTTCAACGACCGCAGCACCACGCGACCGCTGCGCGCCCGCGCGGTATAGGAGTTGACCCGCAGCGGCAGCACCGCCGAGCGGGGCGGTGGAGGCAGGCGCCCGACGAACGTTCCGCTGCCCTGACGGCGCACGATCTCGCCACCGGCCTCCAGGCGACGCAGCGCGCTGCGCAGTGTCCCCCGCGAGACGCCGAGCATCGCCGCGAGCCGCTCCTCGGTGGGCAGGCGGTCGCCCGCGCGAAACCGCGCCGGCTCGAGCCACTCGCGCACCGAGCGCTCGGCGTCGTCGACCAGCGAGGTCCGGCCGGGCGCCACGCCGCCCGGGTCCCGAACGTGGTCATCGGTCATCTGCTCCCCCCCAACATCGTCCTCACGGCAGACCCGGCGCTCCCTCTCAGTGACGCCGGCCGGACTGCGAGCGCGGGATAGTACCCGGCACGCGAGGGGACGGAGCGTCGCGCGCACCGGACCGGATGCCCAGCTGCGCGAGGCCCCGCGGCGCCGGCCACACCGCGCCCGACGCGCGTGGCGCCCGCGGGCGCCTGAGGATCCGACGCGTTCCGCCGGCGGCGTTCTCAGGTGTCGGCGCGGGCGCGCGCGGCCTGCAACGTGTTGCGAAGCAGCATCGCGATCGTCATCGGCCCCACCCCCCCGGGGACCGGAGTGATGAGACCGGCGCGCTCCGCGGCGGAGGCGAAGTCGACGTCGCCCACGAGGCCCGAGGCGATCCGGTTCATGCCGACGTCGATCACCGCGGCGCCCTCCTTCACCCAGTCTCCCGCGATCATCCGCGGGCGTCCGACAGCGGCAACGAGCACGTCGGCGCGCCGGCACACCTCGGCGAGGTCGCGGGTGCGCGAGTGGCAGATGGTGACCGTCGCGTTCTCGGCCAGCAGCAGCTGGGCGGCGGGCTTGCCGACGAGATCCGAGCGTCCCACGACGACCGCCTCGGCGCCCGCGAGGGCGACGTCGTGGCGGCGCAGCAGCTCGATCACGCCCGCCGGGGTGCAGGGGCGCAGCCCGGGCAGTCCCTTGGCGAGCAGACCGGTCGACACCGGCGTGAGCCCGTCGACGTCCTTGTCGGCGCGGATCGTGGTGGTGAGGAACGCGCCGTCGATGTGCGCGGGCGTCGGCAGCTGGAGCAGAATGCCCGACACCTTGGGGTCTTCGTTGAGCTCGTGCAGCAGGCCGCGCACCTGCTCCTGAGAGGTGTCGGCGGAGAGCTCGTGGGAGAAGCCCTCGATGCCCACCTCAGCACACGCCTTCTGCTTGCCCGCGACGTACACCGCCGAGGCGGCGTCGTCGCCGACGAGCACGGTGGCGAGGCCGGGGCGGCGCCCGCCCTGGTCGACCCACGCGCTCACCTGCACGCGAACCTCTGCCCGGACCTGGGCGGCAATCGCCTTGCCGTCGATGAGGGTGGCGGACATCGCGGCATTCATAGCAGCGGGCGCGGGCGTTCTGGGGACACCGTGCCGCGCCGGCGCGCGTTCCGGCGTGTGGATTAGGCTCGGGCGATGCGCGTCCGCTACGCCGATCCTGGCCGGGACGCAGGCGCGTGCGCGGCGATCTACGCACCGTCGGTGAACGGCACCGCGGTGAGCTTCGAGGAGGTTGCGCCGAGCGCCGCCGAGATGGCCGCGCGGATCCAGGCCACGAGCGCCGTCTGGCCGTGGCTCGTCGCCGAGCAGGACGGTGCCATCGTCGGCTACGCCTATGGCTCCCGTCACCGGGAGCGACCCGCCTACCGCTGGGCGGTCGACGTCTCGGTGTACGTCGACGCCGCCCACCATCGGCAGGGAATCGGCCGGGCCCTGTACGGGCCACTGCTCGCGCTGCTCACCGCGCAGGGCTTTCACGAGGCGTGCGCCGGGATCGCGCTGCCCAACGACGCGAGCGTCCGCCTGCACGAGGCGGTCGGCTTCCGGCCGGTCGGCGTCTACCGCGAGATCGGCTTCAAACTCGGGCGCTGGTGGGACGTCGGCTGGTGGCAGCTCACCCTGCGGGAACGCGGTACCGCGTCACCCGCCGAGCCCGGAGTGCCGCCGCGCCTGCCGGGGTGACCCCGCCTCGGAAGGTGGTCAGCCCGCAGTGGTCCGTCGAGTGGTTCCGTACTTACCACGGTAAACCGGAATCCAGACCTTCCGCAAACCGCATCATCGCTACTAAACTCCGTGACCGGACACGGAGGTTGACCAGGTGGAGCCGGACACGCAGGCCAGAGGCGGGCCCGTACGGGTGCTGCTCGTCGGGGACGATCCCCGGGACGCGACGATGATGGTGAAGATGCTGCGCGATGCGTGGCCGGACGGGCTGCTCGTCACCCAGACCGGAAATGTCGCTGACGCGGCGCACGAGCTCGCCGACCACGGCGACAGCTGCGTGCTGCTCGACCTCGCCGGCACGGACCTCGGACCGCTGCGGGCGCTGGTGAGCGCCGCCCCGAGCGCCGCGGTGCTCGTCGTCTCCGACCACGGCGCGGAAGACTTCGGCGTGGCCGCGGTGACCGGCGGCGCTCAGGACCACCTGCGGCGCGACGAGCTGAACCCCGCGCTGCTCACCCGCGCGGTGCGCTACGCCCGGGAGCGCAAGCGCGCCGAGATCCGGCTCACCCGGCAGGCGCTCGAGGACCCGCTCACCGGTCTGCCCAACCGGGTGCTGTTCCTCGATCGCCTCAGCGGGGCGCTGGACCGCTCACGGAGAACCGGCCTCGCTCCCGCGGTGATGTTCCTCGACGTCGACTCGTTCAAGGCGGTCAACGACTCCCTCGGCCACGGCGCGGGTGACCGGCTGCTGTGTGAGCTCGCGCAGCGCTTCGGGGAGATGCTGCGTCCGATGGACACGGTGGCGCGACTGGGAGGCGACGAGTTCACGTTTCTCTTCGAGGGGCTCAGCGGCCGCACCGAGGCGCTGGCCATCGCCCGCCGGATCGGGGATGCGGCGACCGAGCCGATCGTCCTCGGCGCCCGCGACGGGGAGACCTCAGTCGCGGTGTCGATCGGCGTGGAGATGCTCGAGGATCCGCAGGTCGCGCTCGAGGACGCCCTGCGCGGCGCCGACGCCGCGATGTACCGGGCCAAGAGCCTCGGCGGCGGGCGAGCCGAGCTGAGCGATTCGCGGCCCGACCCGGATCCAACTGCCGCATCGCCGGGCGCGTCTCTCAACCTCGACCTCAACCTGATTCCGCAGCGGGGCCGTACCGCGACCCTCGTCCCCGTGCCCGACGCGCGGGAGATCCCGGAGATCCCGGAGATCCCGGAGATCCCGGAGGCGCCGGAGGTCCGGGAGGCACCGGAGGTTTGGGAGGCACCGGAGGTCCGGGGGGCACCGGAGGTCCGGGAGGCGCCGGAGGTCCGGGAGGCGTCCGACCCGTCCCCCGAGTCCGACGCGGGGGACGCCGCCGAGGCGCTGCGCCTCGCCCTCGTCCGCGATGAGCTTCGCGTCCACTACCAACCCCGCGTCTCCTTTGACGGCCGTACCGGACTCGTCGGCTTCGAGGCGCTCGTGCGCTGGGCGCACCCCGACCGTGGCCTGCTCGGCCCCGGCGAGTTCATGGCCATCGCGGAACGAACCGGCCTCGTGGTCGAGATCGGCGACTGGGTGATCGGCGAGGCGCTCGCCCAGGTCCACCGCTGGCGCCAGTCGCGGCCGGGGATGACGATCTCGGTGAACCTCTCCCGCCGCCAACTTCTCGACCCGTCGCTCGCCGGGCGCCTGCGATCGCGCCTGCGGGGCTACGGGATGCCGGCGAGCACGCTGTGGCTCGAGGTCGCCGAGTCGGCGATCCTCGCCGATCCCGCCGCGGCGGCCCGCGCGCTGCGCGACCTGCACGAGGTGGGCGTGCAGATCGCCGTCGACGAGGTCGGTCGCTGCTCCGCATCGCCCCCCGAGCTGCGCGAGCTGCCGGTGGCAATGCTGAAGATCGACCGCGGCGTCGTCTCGCGGGTCGACGGCGCGGGCGGCGGACGGGGCGTTGAGGGCGTCGTCGGGCTCGGGCACGATCTGGGCTTGAGCGTCGTCGCCGAGGGCGTGGAGACCGACCACCAGCTCGCCCACATCCGCGAGCTCGGCTGCGACGGGGCGCAGGGCTTCCTGTTCAGCCGTCCGGTGCCCGAGGACTCGGTCGCCGAGCTGCTCAGCACCCGCTGAGCCTGGGGCTCACCGCGGCTCGCGCGTCAGTCGGCGACGTCGCGGCGCAGGAAGATGATCAACGCGGCGGCGAGCGCGAGCCCGCCGTAGATGCCGCACGTCCACGCGGCGCGGACGATCGGCACGTAGTCCACCGGAGTGCGCAGCAGGCCCTGCCACGCGTTGAACTGCGTGGAGAGCAGGTAGGGACGGATCCCGCCGAGCCCCGGGAGGATCCCCACGAGCTGGAACACGAGCGAGATCATGAGCGTGCCGACGACCGCGGCGGCGCTGTTGCGGGTGAGGGTCGAGAGCAGCAGGCCAAGGCAGACGATCGCGGCCACCGGGATGAGGTAGACGAGCAGGCTGAGGTAGACGAGCAACAGCGCGCGAGGTGCGGCGACGATCGTCCCCGAGAGACTCTGCAGCGGGTTGAAGCCCGACTGCAGCGAGCCCGCGAGGACCCCGACGGTGCCGCACAGCAGCGTCGCCGCGACGGCGTAGGTGAGGGCGACGAGCGCCTTGCCGAGGAAGATCTGCCAGCGCTCGAGGGACCGGGTGAGGACCGTCTTGAGCGTGCCGTTGTGATCCTCGGCGGCGACGATGTCGCCCGCGACGAGCGCCGCGATCAGCGGGAACAGCCAGATCGCGCCGAACAGCAGCACGACCAGCGGGATCGCGAGGCCGCTGCGATCCACGTAGTCCGAGAACGCGAAGCCACCACCGCGCTCGGAGTGGCGGCGCAGGTGCACGGCGAGCACGAACAGGACGGGCACGAGCACCGCGATGCCGAGACCCAGATAGGTGCGCTTGAGAAAGCGAAGCTTGACGAGCTCCCAGCGGTACACCGTCGCGATGCCGCTCACGCGAGCGCTCCGGGCACGGCGTCCTCGGTGAGCGAGAAGAACAGGTCCTCGAGGGTCACCGTCTGGGCCGCGAGCTCGGTGATGAGCAGCCCCGCGTGTACGAGCGCCGCCGATAGCGGGCCGACGGCGTCGGGGTCGGCGGCGAGCTCGAGATGGTCGCGCACCGTGCGCACCGCGGTGACGCCCGGCGCCGCCTCGCACACCGCGCGCGCCGCCGCATCGTCGGTGGTCGACAGGCGGTAGGCGGTGCCCGCGCCGCGCTTGAGCGCGGCGATCTCGCCCTCGTAGACGATCCGCCCGGCGCGGACGATCGCCACCCGGTTACACAGCTCCTCGACCTCGCCCAGCAGGTGGCTCGACAGCAGCACGGTCATCCCCTCGTCGGCGAGCCGGCGAACCAGCCGGCGCATGTCGCGCATGCCGCCGGGATCGAGGCCCGTGGCCGGCTCGTCGAGCAGCAGCAACCGCGGGTCCCGCAGCAGCGCGGCGGCGATGCCGAGCCGCTGGCGCATCCCGTGCGAGTACCCGCCGACGCGGTCGCCGGCGCGGTGGGTGAGCTCGACGGTGTCCAGGGCGGCATCGATGCGCCCGCGGGCCCCGTCGCCGTCGTAGGCGCCGAGCAGATCGAGGTTGCGCCGGGCGCTGAGGTACGGGTAGAACGTCGGGGCCTCGACGAATCCGGCGACGCCGCGCAGCGCCGTCGCCGAGACGGTCGGGTCGCGGCCGAACAGGCGCACCGTGCCGGCGCTCGGGCGGATGAGGCCGAGCATCATCCGCAGCGAGGTCGTCTTGCCTGCTCCGTTGGGCCCGAGGTAGCCGTACACGTCGCCGGCGTTCACGGTGACGTCGACCCCGGCGACCGCAGTGACGTGCCCGTAGCGCTTCACCAGACCGCGCACCTCGATTGGCGGCGCGCTCAGCGCGGCGCTCACTCCGACCGCTCTCAGAAGAGCCCGCGGGCGGCGCTCAGCGCGGTGGCGCCCGGGACCGACCCGAGCACCGTGTAGGCGACGCCGCCGCGGGTGAGGTGCACGACCGTTCCGAGCGCGGTCGAGAGGACCGTGGCCCGCGTACCGGCGACCTCGCGCGTGGGCAGCGACAGCGAACCCACGCTCGTCTGCCCGGTCCCGGCTGCGTCGCGGGCGCTCGCGCGGGACTCGATGACGGTGATGCCGCCGAATCCGCTGCCGTAGCGGAGCTCCGCGGCGTGCGCGCCGAGCCCGCGCACCGCGCTGCGCGCCTGCCCGGCGAGCGTCGTTGGCGCGTGCAGGGTGAAGTCGAGGCGGGCGGCCACCGCGCGCGGGCCGCTTACTGGGGAGCCGGGCGCCGTATCGGCGTGGCGTGGGTGACGTGCGTGGGCAGAGCGAGCTGCGGTCGAACCGAGCGCGCCGAGCCGGATGACCCGGGCGCCCGCGGGCGGGGCGACGGCGAAGTCCGAGGCGGGTACGGCGCCGTAGGAGATCGAGGTGGCGTTGAGCGCCAGCACCGGGGTCCTGTCCCCGCGAGCGTAGAGCGCGAACTTCAGCGGCACCCCGCGGACGGCGTCCCAGGCGAGCTGCGCGGACCCGACGAGGCCCGGGTTCGCCTTCGGGGAGACCGTCACCCGGTACGCAGCGTGCCCGGCGACGTCGGTGGGCTGCGCGCTCGAGAGATCGACTCGGCCCATAAGCGCCGTGAGGTCGCGCTCGATCCGGGAGATCGAGGGGACTTTGTGGACGCCGCTGTGCGACGCCGCGCCGCCCTGCGCGGCGGCGGGCAGCGTGCCCTCGTAGACCACGTTCTGGGTCGGGTCCGAGACCCAGAACGAACGGTGGTCGACGACGATCTGGGCGTCGCCGTTGTCGGACTGAAGCTCGATCCGTAGCCGCCCATCGCCTGCCCACAGGCGGCCGCTCGCGCCCTGCAGCAGCGGATCGGTGCCCTGACCGGTGAAGTCCGTGGAGTCGACGAGGTTGTCGGTGAAGGTGATCTGGGCGCTCACTCCGGCCACCGGCTGGGCGCTCAGCGCGGTGTGCAGCGTCTGCGCGAGCGGGCGGGCCGGCGGGACGGGCCCGCCGGTAGTTGCCGCGACGGCGATCGCCGCTCCGCCGCCGGCAAGCACCAGGAAGGCGGCGATCGCGGCGAGCAGCCGGCCGGTCGATGCGGTGCGCAGGAATCTCATGCCCACCTAGGGTGCCACACCGGCGCGGGCGATCCGCCGGCTCCGCGTGGCGTGGGGGCCGTGG
>CAXTTD010000069.1:0-1253 GCA_964246945.1 uncultured Solirubrobacteraceae bacterium
GGGTGACGGGGGGGCGGGCATCCTCACCGGGACGCTACCGTCGGGTTCGACGATGCGCCGCACCGGCTTCGACCCCGAGCACGCCGACTACCGCGAGTCGGTCCGGCGGTTCCTCGCCGAGGAGGTCGCCCCGTACAACGAGGCGTGGGAGCGTGAGCAGATCGTCCCCCGGGAGCTGTTCGCCAGAGCCGCGGAGAAGGGCATGCTCGCGATGCAGGTGCCCGAGGAGTACGGGGGCCTCGGCGTGAACGACTTTCGCTTCAACCAGATCCTCTCAGAGGAGATCGGGATCGCGGGGTTCGCCGGCGCGGGCCTCGGGGTGACCCTGCACACCGACGTCTGCCTGCCCTACTTCCTGCACTTCGCCAACCCGGAGCAGAAACGCCGCTGGCTGCCCGGGATCGCCGACGGCTCGCTGATCACCGCGCTGGGGATGACCGAGCCGGGGATGGGCTCGGACCTCGCCTCGGTGCGCACGAGCGCGATCGCCTCCCCGGACGGCTCGGAGTACGTCGTCAACGGCTCCAAGACGTTCATCACCAACGGCATCAACTCCGACCTCGTCATCCTCGCCGCCAAGACCGACCCCTCCGAGCGCCACCGTGGCATCTCGCTGCTCATCCTCGAACGCGGTATGGAGGGGTTCACGCGGGGGCGCAACCTCGAGAAGGTGGGGATGCACGCCCAGGACACCGCGGAGCTGTTCTTCGAGGACGTGCACGTGCCCGCCGAGAACCTGCTCGGCGAGGTCGGCGAGGGGTTTCGCTACATGACCTCGAACCTCGCCCAGGAGCGTCTGTCGATCGCGATCGCCGGGGTGGGGGCGGCCCAGGGGGCGCTGCGCTGGACGCTCGAGTACGTGAAGGAGCGCACCGCGTTCGGCCAACCGGTGGGCGCCTTCCAGAGCTCGCGCTTCGCCCTCGCCGAGATGGCGACCGAGCTCGAGCTCGCGCTCGCGCTGGTCGACAAGGCGGTGCTCGCGCTGGACGCCGGCGAGCTCGACCCCGCCGACGCGGCAATGGCCAAGTGGTGGTGCACCGAGCTCCAGGGCCGGGTGATCGACCGCTGCGTGCAGCTGCACGGCGGCTACGGCTACATGCTCGAGTACCCGATCGCCCGCGCCTACGCCGACGCCCGGGTGACCCGCATCTACGGCGGGACGACCGAGATCATGAAGGAGATCATCGGCCGCTCGCTCGGCGTGTGAGCCCGGGGCCGGTCCACCTCGCCTGCCGGCTCGCCGCCACCAACGA
>CAXTTD010000069.1:1263-11334 GCA_964246945.1 uncultured Solirubrobacteraceae bacterium
CCCCCGGGGGCCGGGGCCCCCGGGGCCCGGTCAACGGGCCCTCCGGGCTGCCGGCAGGCGGGCGCCGCGGCCGGCGGCCGCGGACCCACGCCGCGGTGCTCGCCGCCACCAACGAGCTGCTGCGCACCACGCCGCTCGCGGAGCTGAGCGTCGCCGCGATCCTCGACGCCGCCGGCGTCGGGCGCACGAGCTTCTACGAGCACTTCTCCTCCAAGGTCGACGTCGTGGTGGAGCTGCTGCGCGCGGCGAGCGCCGACATCGCCCGGGAGATCGAGCCGATGTTCGCCCGCGGGGAGCGCACCCCCGAGTCGGCGTTCCGCGAGGGCCTCACCCGCCTGGTGGCGATGTGGGACCGCCACGCGCCGTTGATGCTCACCGGCACCGAGGAGTGGCCCGCGGTCCCGGAGCTCGGGCGCCTGTGGCTGCGCATCCACGCCGACCTCACCCGCCGGATCGCCGCGGTGATCGTCGCCGACCGGGCGAGCGGCCTCGCGCCGCCGGGCGCCGACCCGGAGGCGCTCGCGGCAAGCCTCGTGTGGTGCACCGAGCGCGCGCTGCTCGTCTCGGCTACCGGCCGGGTGTCCGCCCTCCCCGACCACGCGGCGATCGTCGAGCCGCTCGTCCAGCTCTACGTCGGCTCCATCTACGGCCGTGTCCCCGGCGGCGAATAGCCCGTCCAGCCTCGGGGCGTCAGACTTATCCGCGCGGCTAGTGCGAATCGTCACCGCAAAGGTGTAAGTTACCCGCCTTGTCCTGAGTGAATCGACCCTGGGGAGGGTTAGATGGCGAATGTCGCCGAGCAGGGCCAGAACGCCCAGCTTGACATAGAGGGGATGGACCGAGGCGTCGGCTTCTGGGGACTGTTCTGGTCCTCGGAGGGATCGATCATCGGATCGGGCTGGCTGTTCGGCGGGCTCGAGGCCGGCTCGATCGCCGGGCCTTCGGCGATCATCGGCTGGTGCATCGCCTCGGTGATCGTGCTCATCCTGGCGCTCGTGCACGCCGAGCTCGGTGGGCTCTTCCCGGTCTCGGGCGGGACGAGCCGCTTCCCGCACTACGCGTTCGGCTCGTTTGCGGGAGCCACCTTCGGCTGGTTCGCCTACATCCAGGCGGCGTCGGTGGCCCCGATCGAGGTGCTCGCCGCGATCGAGTACTTCTCGCGGATCAGCTGGGCGAGCGGGATCTACAACTCGGGCGCCTCCAAGCTCACCGGCAGCGGCATCGTGGTCGCGGTCATCCTCATGTTCGTGTTCACCGCGATCAACCTGATCGGGGTGCGCTGGCTCGCCCGGGTGAACAACGTGCTCACCACGTGGAAGATCATCGTCCCGGTGCTCACCATCATCGTGCTGCTCATCTTCAAATCCCACAGCGGCAACTTCTCCGCCGGCGGCGGCTTCTTCGTGAAGGGCGCGGCGGTGAAGTCGATCCTCATCGCGATCCCCAACGGCGGCATTGTGTTCTCGCTGCTCGGCTTTGAGCAGGCGGTGCAGTTGGCCGGTGAGGCGCGAAACCCGGCGAAGGACATCCCCCGCGCGGTGATCACCTCGATCATCGTTGGCGGCCTCATCTACATCCTGCTCCAGGTCGCGTTCGTCCTCGCGCTCGACCCGACGTTGCTCGCCCACGCCGGCGGGTGGACGAACCTCGACCCGCTGTCGACCACCAACACGGCGGTCCAGGCGCTCGACCGGGCGCCGTTCTACCAGGTCGCCTCACTCGCCGGCGTCACCTGGCTGGCGGTCATCCTGCGCATCGACGCGGCGATCTCGCCGAGCGGCACGGGTCTCATCTACCTCACCTCGGGCTCCCGGATCCTGTTCGGGCTCTCCAAGAACGGGTATATCCCGCAGGCGTTCGAGCGCACGACCGCCCGCGGCCGGGTTCCGGCACTCGCCATCGTCATCACCGCGATCATCGGGCTCATCTTCCTGCTGCCCTTCCCTTCGTGGTCGAAGCTCGTCGGCGTGGTCACCAGCGCCTCGGTGCTGATGTACGCGGGGGCGCCGCTCGCGTTCGGCGCGCTGCGCCTGCAGAAGCCCGATCTCGCGCGTCCCTACCGGATGCCGGGAGGGAACTTCTGGGCGCCGACGGCATTCATCCTGGCCAACTTCATCGTCTACTGGGCGGGCTGGGCGACCTACTCGACGCTGCTGCTGGTGATCCTCATCGGCTACTTCCTGATGGGCGTCTCGTCCGCGCTGCACCTCAACCCGAACCGGCCGAGGCTCGACCAGCGCGCCGTGCCGTGGGTGCTCACCTACCTGATCGGCATGGGGGTGATCTCCTACTTCGGAGGCTTCGGAGAGGGCGGGATCATCGGCAGCGTGGGCGTGTTCAAGAACGTCCTCGTCGGCGGCAAGGGGCATCTCGGCCTGTACTGGGACTTGCTCGTCCTCCTGGCGTTCAGCCTCATCATCTACTTCTGGGCGATCAGCTCCCGGCTCTCGGAGCCGGAGGTCGACCACTACGTGCGGGAGGTGTATCCCCCGCCGGTAGGCGAGTAGCGCCGACGAGCGCTCGCAGGAGAGAGAGCGTGAGGCCCGCCCGCCCCCGTGCCGGCGGGCCTCACGGCATCTGGGGCTGCCCCACCGCGTCGGAACCCCTGACGTCGTTGTCGGTGATGCACATGAGATCGTCGCGGCTCCAGGGGCGCTCGGGCTGGGAGGTGAGGCGGTTCGCGTGACGGAAGCGCGCCGCCTCCAGCGCGTTGCGCACGGTGCGGCCGTTGGCGAAGCCCGGGCGGCCCCGCTGGCCGGCGATGTCGTCGCGGAGCAGCCGCGCGGCCTCGTCGGAGAGGTAGTAGCCGGCCTGACCGAGCATCCGCTCGCCGATCGCCTGCAGCTGATCGATCCGGTAGTCGGCGAAGTGCAGATGGTGGGCCACGCGGGATCGGAGGCCGGGGTTGGACTCGAAGAACACGTCCATCTTGTCCTGGTAGCCGGCGAGGATCACCACCACCTTGTCGCGGTCGTTCTCCATCACCTGCAGGAGGATCTCGATCGCCTCCTGGCCATAGTCCTTGCCGCTCTCCTCACGGTGCAGGTAGTACGCCTCGTCGATGAACAGCACGCCGCCCATCGCCTTCTTGAGCACCGCCCGGGTGCGGGGCGCGGTCTGCCCGACGTACTGCCCGACCAGATCGTCGCGCATCGCGGCCACGAGATGGCCCTCGTCGAGGTAGCCGAGTCGCGCGAGCAGCTCCGCCATCCGCATCCCGACCGTCGTCTTGCCGGTGCCCGGCGAGCCGGTGAAGCACATGTGCAGGCTGGGCCGGGGCGCGGTCAGTCCGAAGCGCCGGCGCACCCGGTCGACGAGCAGCAGGGCGGCGATCTCCTGGATGCGCTCCTTCACCGGCGCGAGGCCCACGAGCTCTCGGTCGAGCGCCTCGAGCACCTCGTCGACGCCCGACTCGGCCCGCTCGGCGGCGAACACCACCGTCGCCTCGGGCGGCAGCCGCTCCCGCCGGGCGCGGGCGCGGCGGACGAGCGCACTCGGCGCAATGTGTGATTCCGGCGCCTCGCGCGGCAGGGTCATCTCCGCGACCGTACCGCAGCCCTCCGCCGGCGGCGAACCCACGCCGTCGCATATAGGCTCCCGCGCCATGACCACTCCCCGCCTCTGGACCTGGAACCTGTCCCCGTTTGCCGGCAAGGTGCGCGTCGCGGCCGCGTACAAGCAGGTCGAGCTCGACCTGATCGAGATCGATCCGGTGACGCGGCCGCCGCGACTGCGCGAGCTCAACCCGACCAACCGGGTTCCGGTGCTCGAGGCCGACGGCGTGGTGGTCCGCGAGTCGAGCGCCATCTGCGAGTGGCTCGAGGACACCGGCTCCGGACCGTCGCTATGGCCGGCGGATCCGCTGGCGCGCGCCCGCGCCCGCGGGCTCATGCGATGGATCGACGAGGAACTCACCATCAACTTCTTCCTGTCCTTCCGCCTGGAGGCGTTCGGCCCCGGCGACGGAGATCCGCCGGACATCGTCGAGCGGATGCGCGCGCGGCTGGCGCGCCGGTGGCCGGTGCTCGAGGAGCTGCTCGGCGCCGGCGACGGTCGGTGGCTCGCCGGTGGCGACGAGCCGACACTCGCGGACCTCTCGGGGATGCCGCTCGCGGTGCGCGTCCCCCAATGGAAGGCGGAGCTCGGCCCGCCGGCGGAACTCACCCGGGCGACGGCGTGGCTTGCCGCTCTCGCCGAGCACCCGCTGGTCGCCGAGGTGAAGCGCCGCGGACGGCCCGCCGACGAGCTCTGACCCGGTCGCCGGGAGGGTTCTTGACCGTGGCGGTCAAGAAAGCTCCCAGCGATCGACAACCGCGACCGCTGAGCCGGCCTGGTCTGCGTTGGGAGATTGTGAGACGTGTCGTCGCACAACATCCCACTCCCGGGTGCATCCGTCCCGGGGTGCGGCCCGACCCGGCCAGCCACGACGGGCGGACCGGGCGCGCCCGCGAGGGCACGCCCAGCCAGAAGAGCTACGCGGTCGCGAGCACCTCGTCGGTGAACGTCTCGCCGCGCTCGGCCATCGTCACCAGTGACGCCGGCGGCTCGAAGCGCTCGCCGTAGGCAGCGGCCAGCTCGCGCGCGCGAGTGACAAACCCGGTCAGCCCGCCCGCGTAGCCGTTGATGTACTGGAGCACGCCGCCCGACCACGCCGGGAAGCCGATGCCGAAGATCGAGCCGATGTTTGCGTCCGCGACCGACTCGATCACGCCCTCGTCGCGGCAGCGCACCGACTCGAGCGCCTCGGCGAACATCATCCGCTCCTCGAGGTCGGTGAGCGACAGCGCCGCGGGGTCGGCGACCGGCGGGAACGCGTCCCGCAGGCCCGACCACAGCCCGGTGCGCTTGCCGTCCGCGTACGTGTAGAACCCCTTGCCCTCCAGGCGCCCCGGCCGGTCGAACTCGTCGAGCATGCGGTCGATGACGGTCGTCGAGGGATGGTTGTCGAAGCCCGATCCGGTCTCCTGCGCCGCCTCGGCGGCGCGGCGGATCTTGCGCATCAGCTTGAGGTTGAGCTCGTCGGAGAGCTGCAGCACCGGTGCCGGGTAGCCGGCCTGGGAGGAGGCCTGCTCGATCGTGGGGGCGGGGACGCCCTCGGTGAGCATCGCGATGCCCTCGTTGATGAAGGTTCCGATCACGCGACTGGTGAAGAAGCCCCGCGAGTCGTTGACCACGATCGGGGTCTTCCGGATCAGCTTGGCGAGGTCGAGCGCCTTGTACAGCGTCTCGTCGCTGGTGTCCTTGCCGCGGATGATCTCGAGCAGCGGCATCTTGTCCACCGGGGAGAAGAAGTGCAGCCCGATGAAGTCCGCGGGGCGCGAGACGTTGCCCGCGAGGCCGCTGATCGGCAGCGTCGAGGTGTTCGAGCCGAGCAGCGCGTCGGGCGCGAGGTGGGGCTCGATCTCCTCCATCACCGACCGCTTGACCTCCGGATCCTCGAACACCGCCTCGATCACGATCTCGGCGCCCGCGGCGGCCGCCGGGTCGGTGGTCGGGGTGATCCGCGCGAGCAGCGCGTCGCCGTCCTCCTGGGACTGACGGCCGCGCTCGACCGCCTTGGCCACGAGCTTCTCCGAGTAGTTCTTGCCGCGGTCCGCCGCCTCCTGGGAGACGTCCTTGAGCACCACCTCGATCCCCGCCTGGGCGGAGACATAGGCGATCGCGGCGCCCATCATGCCGGCGCCGAGCACCACCAGCTTCTGCGGGCGGAAGGTCTCGATCTCCTCGGGGCGCCCGCGCGAGCCGGTCGCCCGCTGCAGGTCGAAGAAGAACGCCTGGATCATGTTCTTGGAGATCTGGCCGGCGGCGAGCTCGACGAAGTAGCGCCCCTCGATCTCGATCGCGTTGTCGAAGTCAACCTGGGCGCCCTCGACGGCCGCGGACATGATCGCGAGCGGCGCCGGGAAGTTGGCCCCCTTGAGCTGCTTGCGCAGGTTCGCGGGGAACGCCGGCAGGTTGGCGGCCAGCGACGGGGACGCCGGGGTGCCGCCGGGGATCTTGTAGCCCTTGGCGTCCCACGGCTGGCCGGCGAACTCCTCCGAGCTCTGGGCGGCGATCCACTTCTTGGCGGCCGGGATCAGGTCCTCGCGGGTGGCGACCACCTCGTCGATGAGACCCATCTCGAGCGCCTTGCCGGGGCGGAGCTCCTGGCCCTGGAGCAGCAGGCCCATCATCGCGTTCACGATCCCGAACATGCGCACGGTGCGGGTGACGCCGCCGGCGCCGGGGAGCAGGCCGAGCTTCACCTCGGGGAAGCCGAGCTTCACCTTCGCGTCATCGACGGCGATCCGGTGGTGGCAGGCGAGGCAGATCTCGAGACCGCCGCCGAGCGCGGCGCCGTTGATGGCGGCCACCGCCGGCACGCCGAGCGTCTCGATGCGCCGCAGCACCGACTTATTCTCGCGTACCCAGCCGGCGAACTCGCCGGCGGTCTCCGGGGTCACCGTCTTGAGGTCGTTGAGGTCGCCGCCGGCGAAGAACGTCTTCTTGGCCGAGGCGATGACGATGCCGGTGATCGAGTCCCGCTCGGACTCGAGGCGGTCGGCGGTGGCCCGGATCGACTCGCCGTAGGCGGCGTTCATGGTGTTCGCGGACTGGTGGGGGTCGTCCAGGGTGAGGATGACGACCCCGTCGCCGTCCTTATCCCAACGGATCGTTGAGTCGCTCATGAGTCGGTGTCTCTCGTTTCGTCGCGCTTCGAATTCGAAGAAATGGGTGGAGTGGGTCGCTCGCGGTGTGGCCGGGGCGGGCGCTCAGATGCGCTCGACGATGGTGGCGATGCCCATGCCGCCGCCGATGCACAGGGTGGCGAGGCCGTAGCGGCCGCCGGTGCGCTCGAGCTCGTCGACGAGGGTGCCGAGGATCATGCCGCCGGTCGCCCCCAGCGGGTGGCCCATGGCGATCGCGCCGCCGTTGACGTTCACCTTCTCGATGTCGGCCCCCATGTCCTTGGCAAACCGCAGCACCACCGCGGCGAACGCCTCGTTCATCTCGATGAGGTCGATGTCGTCGATGGTGAGACCCGCCTTGGCGAGCGCCTTCCGGCTCGCCGGCGCGGGGCCGGTGAGCATGATCGTGGGCTCGGCGCCGGTCACCGCGGTGGCGAGGATCTTCGCCCGCGCCCGCAACCCGAGCTCGACGCCGGTCCGCTCGTTGCCGATCGCCACCAGCGAGGCGCCGTCGACGATGCCCGAGGAGTTGCCCGGGGTGTGGACGTGGTCGATCTTCTCCACCCAGTGGTACTTCTGCAGCGCCACCGCGTCGAAGCCGCCCATGTCGCCGATCCCGGCGAACGACGGCTTCAGGCCCCCGAGCGTCTCGGTGGTCGTCCCCGGGCGGATGAACTCGTCGTGATCGAGGATCACCTGATCGCTTGAATCGAGCACCGGGACCACGGCGTCCTTGAACCGGCCCTCGGCCTGGGCGGTGGCGGCGCGCTCCTGGGAGCGCACGGCGTAGGCGTCGACGTCGTCGCGGGTGAACCCCTCGAGCGTCGCGATCAGGTCGGCGGAGATCCCCTGGGGCACGAAGTGCGCGTCGTAGGCGGTCTCCGGGTCCATCGCCCACGCGCCGCCGTCGGAGCCCATCGGCACCCGTGACATCGACTCCACGCCGCCGGCGAGCACCAGATCCTCCCAGCCAGAGGCGACCTTCTGGGCGGCGACGTTCACCGCCTCAAGACCCGAGGCGCAGAAGCGGTTGAGCTGCACTCCCGCCACCGTGTCCGGGAGACCCGCCTTCAGGGCGGCGGCCCGGGCGATGTCGCCGCCCTGGTCGCCGATCGGGGTCACGCAGCCGAGCACCATGTCGTCGACGCGGCTGGGATCGAAGTCCGGGTTGCGGGCCAACAGCTCGTGGACAAGGCCCACCACGAGGTCGATCGGCTTGGTCGCGTGCAGCGATCCGTTGACCTTGCCCTTGCCGCGCGGGGTGCGCAGGGCGTCGAAGATGAGCGGTTCGGTCGCTGGCATTGAGGTCTCCTCGCGGTGGACTGCACACGGTGTTCGGAAAAACGTCCGGGGACTATGGTATCTCCCCGCCTCGCCTGCGCCGCACCGCTCTCGTAACCTGCGGTGCGGTGAGTACCGGGGACGTGGGCATCGAGGGCGCGGACGGGGCCGCGGGCGCCGTCCCGGACGCCACCGCGGACGTCGTGGACCCGGGCGCCGGCGCGCTGTCCGGTCGCACGGCGTGGGCACGCAACCTCGAGGCGCCGCTGCGGGAGTTCCTGCACACCGAGACCGGTTCGGCGGCGGTGCTGCTGGGCGGGGCGGTGGCCGCCCTCGTGTGGGCGAACCTCGGCGGCTCCTACGACACCGTGTGGCACACCACGCTCAGCGTGCGGATCGGCGGCGGCGGGGTGTCGATGGAGCTGCGCCGCTGGATCAACAGCGGGCTGATGGCGCTGTTCTTCTTCGTGGTCGGCCTCGAGGCCCGCCGCGAGTTCGACCTCGGCGAGCTGCGTGATCGCCGTCGCCTCGCGCTGCCGGTGCTCGCCGGCCTCGGCGGCATGGCCGTCCCCGTCGCGCTGTTCCTGCTCATCACCGGCGCGCACGGCGGCCACGACGGCTGGGGGGCGGCGATGTCGACCGACACCGCGTTCGAGCTGGGGATGCTCGCGCTGGTCGGCCGGCGCTTCCCGGCGAGCCTGCGCGCGTTCATGCTCACCGTCGCCGTCGTCGACGACCTGGTGGCGCTCGCGGTGATCGCGATCGTGTTCACCGCGCACCTGCGGATGATTGCGTTCCTCGCCGCGCTCGCCTGCTTCGGGTTGCTCGTGCTCATGCGGGTGCGCGGCGTGCGGGGCGGCGGTCCCTACCTGGTGGTGGGCATCGTCGCCTGGGTGGCGATGCTCAAGTCAGGAATTGACCCGATCGTCGTCGGGCTGCTCATGGGGCTGCTTACCATCGCCTACCCGGCCGCCCGCGAGGACCTCGAGCGGGCCACCGACCTGTTCCGGGTGTTCCGCGAGCAGCCGACCTCGGAGCTCGCCTCCTCCGCCCGCGTCGGTCTGCGCGAGGCGATCTCGCCCAACGAGCGGCTCAGCCAGATGCTGCATCCGTTCACCGGCTACGTCGTGGTGCCGCTGTTCGCCCTCGCCAACGCGGGCTTCCCGGTGAGCGGGAGCTTCCTGGAGCACGCCTACGGGTCCTCGCTCACGCTGGGGATCATCGTCGCCTACGTGATCGGCAAGCCGCTGGGCATCTGCGGCGCCTCGGCGCTCGTGGTGCGGGCCTCGCGCGGGCGGGTGCGGGTACCGGTCGGCTGGGCCTCGGTGCTCGGCGGCGGCAGCGTCGCCGGCATCGGCTTCACCGTCTCGCTGCTCATCGCGGCGCTCGCCTTCCACGGCGGGCAGCTCGACGAGGCGAAGCTCGGCGTGCTCTCGACGCTCGTGCTCGCGCCGGCGCTCACGCTGCTCGTGCAGACGCTCGCCCGGCGCCTGCCGCGGCGCTGGCGGCTGGCGGCGATCGTCGGCTCCGCGCAGGAGATCGTCGACCTCGCGGTGCCCGTCGACCCCGAGCGCGACCACATCCGCGGCCCGGAGCACGCGGCGGTGACGCTGCTCGAGTACGGCGATCTCGAGTGCCCGTTCTGCGGCCAGGTCGAACCGGTGATCCGGGAGCTGCTCGCCGACTTCGGCGAGCTGCGCTACGTGTGGCGCCACCTGCCGCTCAACGACGTCCATCCGTTCGCCCAGCTCGCCGCCGAGGCGGCGGAGGCGGCCGGCGCCCAGGACCGCTTCTGGGAGATGCACGACCTGATGTTCGAGCACCAGGACGCGCTCCGGGTCCAGGACGTGATCGGCTACGCGCGCGAGCTCGACCTCGACCTCGACCGCTTCAAGGGCTACGTGAAGAAGCGCAAGGGGGCGGGCCGGATCGCCGACGACGTCGAGTCGGCCGACCGCTCCGGGGTGTCCGGGACCCCGACGTTCTTCATCAACGGCCACCGCCACCAGGGGGCGTCCGACGTGCCGACGCTCGCCCGGGCGGTGAAGCTCGCGGGGGCGCGGTCGAAGCTGCGCGCCTAGCCGCGGCGGGGCGGCCCGTGCGGGGGCGGGCCGTCTCGGGC
>CAXTTD010000070.1:0-11217 GCA_964246945.1 uncultured Solirubrobacteraceae bacterium
AAGTAATCCATTCAGAATGAAGTAACGGCGCAATATTGTCGATGTGTGGCAGCGCGGCCGCGCCGCCACGCTGGTGACCCTGGTGCGGGTGGAAGGTTCGAGCTACCGCCGCCCCGGGGCTCGGATGTTGATCACCGACGAGGGGGAGTACGCCGGGATGATTTCCGGTGGCTGCCTGGAGGCGGAGGTCGTCCGCAAGGCACAGTGGACGGTCCGGGGCGGGGCGGTGGTCGAGCGGTCGGTGGTCAAGCGGTCGGTGGTCACGGCCGGCGGGCGGTGGTAACGCGGTCGACTGGTCGCGGGGTCGCGGGGTCGCGGTCGGTGGCGTGGATGCGTGGCCCGAATCGGGCCGTCGTCTCATCCGAGCGGGCGGGGCCGTCGTGAGCAGCTTCTCGTTGGGGAAGACGACCGCGTCCGGGTCCCGCGGGGATTTCTGCCCACTCAAGTCGTGCGGTGCGACAGTGGGCAGAGTCGGCAGTGGGAGTGCCGAGATCGCCCAATCGCAGCCGGTGACGGCGCGAGTGGGTCGAAATGCCCACTCCAATGCGTTTGCCGGTTCGTCGAACGACGTCGGAACGGCCGCTTCCGTCGCCACCTGGTCTGCGAGATCCGTCGATGCGCGGTTTTGGCACGCACTTGGCACGCCGGCGTGACATCCGCGTCTTGTTCGGTGACGGATCTCGGGCGTACGTTCCGGCACCACGGCGTCGGGCCGGCGTCCGACTGCCGTTCCGTCCGACCCCCGGCCTACCGTGCTGTACCCAAGGCGCGATGACAGAGGAGCAAGCATGAGCGAGAACCCGAGAGGCGCGGCCGGCGCGCCCGACCCCAAGGCCGAGGCCAAGCGGCAGGCTGCCCTGCAGGGTGCGCTCACGCAGATCGAACGGCAGTTCGGCAAGGGCACGGTCATGCGGATGGGCGACCCCGGCGCCCGCGTCAACTGCGATGCGATTCCCACCGGCGCGCTCTCGCTCGACATCGCGCTCGGCATCGGCGGGGTTCCCCGCGGTCGCATCGTCGAGATCTTCGGCCCGGAGTCCTCGGGCAAGACGACGCTCGTGTACCACATCATCGCCGAGACCCAGAAGCTCGGCGGCGTGTGCGCGTTCGTCGACGCCGAGCACGCGATGGACCCGCTCTACGCCCAGAAGATCGGCGTCGACATCGACGAGCTGCTCGTCTCCCAGCCCGACTACGGCGAGCAGGCGCTCGAGATCGTCGACATGCTCATCCGCTCCGGCGCGGTCGACCTGGTCGCGGTCGATTCGGTCGCCGCCCTCACTCCGCGCTCGGAGCTCGAGGGCCAGATGGGCGACCAGACCGTCGGCGCCCAGGCGCGGATGATGTCCCAGGCGATGCGCAAGCTCGCCGGCAACCTCAACCGGGCCCAGACGCTGTGCGTGTTCACCAACCAGATCCGCGAGAAGGTCGGCGTGATGTTCGGATCGCCAGAGACCCAGCCCGGCGGTCGTGCGCTGAAGTTCTACTCCTCCCAACGCCTCGACATCCGCCGCATCGAGACGCTCAAGGACGGGACCGAGGCGGTCGGGAACCGGGTGCGGGTGAAGGTGGTCAAGAACAAGGTGGCGGCACCGTTCAAGCAAGCCGAGTTCGACATCGAATTCGGCAAGGGCATCTCGACCTCGGGCTGCCTGCTCGACTACGGCATCGAGCACGACATCGTCACCAAGTCGGGCTCATTCTTCTCCTACGGCGAGGAGCGCCTCGGCCAGGGTCGCGGTAACGCAAAGGCGTTTCTCGACGAGCATTCGGAGACGGCCGCCGAGATCCAGACGAAGATCTACGACGCGCTCGGTCTCAACCAGGATCTCGTCAAGGAGATCGAGCACGAGGAGGGCGCACCGCTCGCCGCCGTCGAGTCCGCCCCGGTCGAGTCGGCCGCGTAGCCGGTCCGCTTGCGATGGCGGACACGATCCGCGAGACCCACGGGACGGACGCGGACGCGGATGCGGCAGACGGTGCGAGGAACGAAACGGAAGCGCTCGCCAAGGCGCTGGGGCTCGCGGCAGCGTACGTGAACCGCCGCGAGCGGACGGTCGCCGAGCTGCACGCCCACCTCGAGCGCAAGGGCATCGCCGAGGCGAACGCGGCGGCGGCGGTGGCCGAGCTCCGCGCTGCTCATCTCGTCGATGACGATCGCTTTGCGCAGATGTTCGTCGCCGACAAGCGCGCGCTCGAGCAGTGGGGCACCGAGCGCATCCGCCGTGGCCTGCGCGAGCGCGGCATCGACCGCGAACTCGCCGAGCGGGCGCTCGCCGCACCGTCCGAGTCGCTCGACGGCACGGCGCCGCAGAGCGACTTCGACCGGGCGCTCGAGCTGCTGCGCCGCCGGTTTCCGGCCCCCCCGCGGGAGCGTCGCGAGCGAGATCGCGCCCTCGGCATGCTGCTGCGCAAGGGGTACGAGTCCGAGCTCGCGCTCGACGCGCTCGCCGCCCACGCGCGCGAGCTTTGACTCGCGTTGCGGAGCCACCGCCGCGGTATTACGATCCCGTGAACGAACGAGCGGTCCCCGCGACCACGAAACTCCAGCACAACACGTGATTAACCGGCGTATGAACCAGTTCATGTCCACCCTCGGGGGGTCGCTGCGGCGACCCGGAGCGGCGTACCGGCCGCCGCCGAGGGCAGGCTGACCGCACCGCACGCGGTCGGCGACCCGCGGCACCGGTCGTGCCCGGTCCTCCACCCTGGATCCGTTCGTGCCCGCGCGCGGACCGGTCGTTCGCTCCCAAAACGCAACGCAGGTCCGTGGCCGCCGTCTCGCTTGGCGCCCGCGCGAGAGGAACGCCAGATGGAAGTCATCCTAGGTGCCGCGGTCATCGCGGCGGGAATCGTGGTCGCTGCGGTGCTCTACGGCCGCGGGCGGGGACTCGCGGTCGCCCCGGCGGCGGCCGCCCTGCCGGTTCCCGCCCGCGGGCCCGATCCGGACACCGCGGCTGCGCTGCAGGCCGCCCTCACCGAGCGCAGCGACCTGCTCGGTCGTCGTGAGCGGGCGATCGCCAACGCCGAGACCGAAATCGAGCTCGAACGCGAGTCGCTGTCCGGACAGCGCGCCGAGGCCGAGCAGCGCCTCGAGCAGCTCGCCGGGATCTCGGGGGCACGGGCCCGCCAGATGCTGCTGCAGGAGATCGAGGACCAGGCCAAGCAGGACGCGGCCCGTCGGATCCGTCAGATCGAGGAGGACACCAAGCGGGAGGCCGAACGCCGGGTGCGCAACATCCTCTCGGTGGTGATGCAGCGGCTGGCCGCGGGTCACGCCGCCGAAACCACGGTGTCGGTCGTCCAGCTCACCTCCGACGACATGAAGGGCCGGATCATCGGTCGGGAGGGCCGCAACATCCGGGCCCTCGAGAACATCACCGGGGTCGATTTCATCATCGACGACACGCCCGGTGCGGTCGTGCTGTCGGGGTTCGACGGCGTGCGACGCGAGCTCGCCCGGCTTACCCTCGAGAAGCTCCTGCAGGACGGGCGAATTCATCCCGCGCGGATCGAGGAGACCTACTTCCAGACCAAGTCCGAGATGGAGACCCACATCGTCGAGCTCGGCGAGCAGGGCGCGTTCGAGGCCGGCGTGCAGAGCCTTGACCCCGAGCTCATCAAGCTGCTCGGCCGGCTGCGGTTCCGCACGAGCTACGGCCAGAACGTGCTCGCCCACTCCATCGAGGTCGCCCATCTCTCCGCGATGATGGCCGACGAGCTCGGCGCGAGCCCAAAGACCGCCCGCCGCGCCGCGCTGCTGCATGACATCGGCAAGGCGGTCAGCCACGAGGTCGAGGGGCCCCACGCGCTGGTCGGCGGCGAGTTCGCCCGCCGTTACGGCGAGGACGAGGCGGTTGCGCACGCGATGGAGGCCCACCACAACGAGGTCGATCCCCAGACGATCGAGGCGGTGATCGTCCAGGCCGCCGACGCGCTCTCCGGCGCGCGACCCGGCGCCCGCGGCGAGTCGCTCGAGCAGTACGTCAAGCGCCTGCGGGACCTCGAGCAGATCGCGACCCGCCACGCCGGCGTGGAGAAGGTCTACGCGATGCAGGCCGGTCGCGAGATCCGGGTGATGGTCGCCCCGGTGGCGATCGACGACGACGCCGCAAGCGCGCTCTCCTACGAGATCGCCCGCCAGATCGAGAAGGAGCTCGAGTACCCCGGCCAGATCAAGGTGACGGTCATCCGCGAGTCTCGCGCGGTGCAGTACGCCCGCTGAGCCCGAGCGCCGCATTAAGCTGATCCGGTGACGATGGCCAAGCGCTACCACCTCACCACGTTCGGCTGCCAGATGAACGCGCACGACTCCGAGCGCATGACGGGGATGCTCGAGTCGCTCGGGTACCGCGAGTCGCCCGACCGCGCGAGCGCCGACCTCATCCTGTTCAACACCTGCTCGATCCGCGAGGCGGCCGACAGCCGATTTGTCGCTCACCTCGGCGAGGCCAAGCGGCTCAAACGGGAGGACCCCGGCCGGATCGTCGGCGTCGGTGGCTGCTGGGCGCAGTCGGTGAAGGACGAGGTGTTCCAGCAGTTCCCGTTCGTCGACGTCGCCTTCGGCCCCGGCCAGGTCCACAAGCTCGCCGAGTTCCTCACCAGTGACTCGCTCACCGCCCAGGGCTACTTCGAGTTCGAGGGCTTCACCGGCCACCTGCCGGCCAAGCGGGTCCGTCGGTTCCAGGGCTGGGTCCAGATCTCGGTGGGTTGCAACTCGGTGTGCTCCTACTGCATCGTGCCCTCCACGCGCGGGCGCGAGGTGAGCCGTCCGGGCGCCGAGCTCGTTACCGAGGTGCGCGAGCTCGCCGCCGACGGGGTCAGCGAGATCACGCTGCTCGGCCAGAACGTCAACTCCTACGGCCGTGACCTGCCGCGCGAGCACCGGATGACGTTCGCGGAGCTGCTCGCGGAGCTCGACGCGATCGACGGGATCGCGCGTATCCGCTACACGAGCCCCCATCCCAAGGACATGCGCGAGGACGTGATCCGCGCCCACGCCGAGCTTTCCTCGCTATGTGAGCACATCCACCTGCCGCTGCAGTCCGGGTCCTCGTCGGTGCTGAAGGCGATGCGGCGCACCTACACCCGCGAGCGCTACCTGGACCGCGTCGCCCTCATCCGCGAGCTTGTGCCCGACTGCGCGATCACCACCGACATCATCGTCGGCTTCCCCGGCGAGACCGAGGCCGACTTCGCGCAGACGCTCGAGGTGTGCGAGGCGGTCGGCTACGACGGCGCATTCACGTTCGTCTACTCGCCGCGACGGGAGACCGAGGCCGCCGCGATGCCCGACCAGGTGCCCCACGAGGTGAAGGTGGCGCGGATGGAGCGGCTCGTCGAGGTCGTCCAGCGCCGGGCGCGCGAGCGCGCCCAACGGTTCGTGGGACGCACCCTCGAGGTGCTCGTCGAGGGTCCCTCGCGCACCGACCCGAGCCGCCTGCGCGGCCGCTCGCGCCACAACAAGGTGGTGAACTTCGAGGGTGTCGGGGCGCCCGGTGAGCTCGTCGAGGTCCGCATCACCTCTGCGAGCAGCCAGACGCTGATCGGTGAGGGTTCGCTCCTCGCCAGCCCCGCCAGCCGCTGAGACGCCCTAAGCGGTCGCGGCGAGGGCGGCCTCGTCGACCGCGCAACGGAAGCCGAGATGCCCGCTCGCGGCGTCGGGCGTGTTCGAGGTCCGCGCCGCGACCCGGTAGCGATTGCAGTAGGAGGCGTGGCAGAGATACGACCCGCCGCGCATGACCCGTTCGGATCCCTGAGCGGGCCCTCGAGGATCCGAGCGGGTGGTGGGGGAGGGAGCGGCATGCCAGTCCCGGCTGAACCAGTCCGCGCACCACTCCCACACGTTGCCCGAGACGTTGTAGAGCCCGTAGCCGTTGGGCCGCAGCGCCCCCGCGGGGATCGTGCCCCGAAAGCGCGCGCCGTCCTCATGGGCGTGTGGGAACCGTCCGCGCCACGTGTTCGCGCGGATCTCGCCGCGGGGGCGAAGCTCATCGCCCCACGGCAGCTTGGCGCCTTCCAGCCCCCCGCGGGCCGCCTTCTCCCACTCGGCCTCGGTCGGCAGTCGCTTGCCCGCCCACCGCGCGTACGCGTCCGCATCGGCCCAGGAGATGTGAACCACGGGGTGATGGCTGCGCGTGGTGAGGTCTGAGCCCGGACCCTCGGGGTGGCGCCAGTCGGCGCCGTGGACGCCACGCCACCAGGGCGCATCGGGCAGTCGCCGCGGGATCACCGCGGCGCGGGCCGGTCCGCGGACGAAGTGCTCGAACACGAACGACCAGCCGAACCGCTCGGCCTCGGTCATGTAATCCGTGTCGGCGACGAACCGCGCGAACTGGGTGTTGGTGACCGCACGCGCGTCGATCCGGAAGGCAGACACGGTCACCTCGCGCACCGGGCCCTCACCGTCGGAGGGGAAACCGTCGGGATCCTCGCTGCCCATCATGAACGGCCCGGCGGCGACCTTCATCATCCCGCGCGCCACCCCGACGGGGGGGCGCACCACCACCGCAGACCTCGCAGGCGGGCCGGGTGGCCACTCCGGGGGCTCGGGACGCGTTGGGCCGCAGCAGGCGCTCACGCAGATCGAGATTACATGGCAAGCTAATCGATGTTTTCGATTGAACTTATGTACTATGGCCGCGGCAGGTGGGACAGCTGGGCTCGGTAGCGCGTCTGGACAGGTCGCGGCCGAGAGCGATCCAGTGCCCACGCGCCGCGTCCGCACATTCGAGCCGCAGGAGGTGAGTGGCCATCGCCCCACGACCGAACGTCGTCCTCATCCTCGCCGATGATCTCGGCTATTCCGACGTGGGCTGCTTCGGGGGGGAGATCCGTACCCCGAACCTCGACCGGCTCGGCCGGAACGGAGTGCGCTTAAGCCAGTTCTTCAACACGGCGCGCTGCAGCCCCTCGCGCGCCTCGTTGCTCACCGGCCTCCATCCCCATCAGACCGGGATCGGGATCCTCACCGACGTCGATCCGCCGGGCGGCTACCCGGGGTCGCTGAACGATCGCTGCGCGACGCTCGCTGAGATGCTCGCCGCCGAGGGCTACGCGACCGGCCTCTCGGGCAAGTGGCATCTCAGCTCGAACCGCACCGAGCCGGTCGACTCGTGGCCCACGCGGCGAGGGTTCGAGCACTTCTTCGGGACGATCGTGGGGGGCGGCAGCTACTTCAGCCCGCTCGCGCTCTACCGGGGCGAGACGGATGCCTCCGCCGAGACGGCGGCCGAGGGCTTCTACTACACGCAGGCGATCGCCGAGGATGCAGTGTCATTCATCCGCGAGAGCGCCGAGGCGGACCGTCCGTTCTTTGCCTACGTCGCGTTCACGGCGCCGCATTGGCCGCTGCAGGCGCCCGAGGAGGACATCGCCGCCTACGACGGGGTGTTCGACGAGGGGTGGGACGTGCTGCGCGATCGCCGGCTCGCGCGTCAGCAGGATGAGGGCCTCATGCCCGAGGAGGCCGAGCTCAGCGAGCGGGACGCGGACGTCTCGGCGTGGGAGGAGACCGAGGACAAGCGGTGGTGGCTGCGGCGAATGCAGGTGTACGCCGCGCAGGTCGACCGGATGGATCGGGGGATCGGGCAGATCCTCGACGAGCTCGAGCACCAGGGGGTCCTGGAGGAGACGATCGTCATCTTCCTCTCCGACAACGGCGCAAGCGCAGAGGAGATGCCGCTCGGGGACCCGGCCACCTTCGCCACCCGGCTGCCGATCGTGCCGACGGCCACCCGCGACGGCCGGCCGATGCGGATCGGCAATAGCCCCGAGATTGACCCGGGTCCCGAGGACACGTTCACGAGCTACGGCCGGGCGTGGGCGAACCTCTCGAACACGCCGTTCCGGCTGTACAAGCGGTGGGTGCACGAGGGTGGAATCGCGTGTCCGCTGATGGTCCACTGGCCCGGGGGTGGACTGGGCGACGGGGAGATCGTCGATGTGCCCTTCCAGCTGCCGGACTTCGTACCGACGATCCTCGAGGCGACCGGGGCGCGGTATGCCGGGCTGCCGGGGCGCGACCTGCTCCCGCTCGAGGGTCAAAGCATGCTCGGCGTGCTGCGAGGTGAGGTGCGCGACCGCAGCGGCGCGACGCTCTACTGGGAGCACATCGGCAACTGCGCGCTGCGGCGCGGGCGCTGGAAGCTCGTCCGTGAGTACCTCGGCCACTGGGAGCTCTACGACCTCGACGACGGCCGCGCCGAGGCCCACGATGTCGCTGCCGACCACGCCGAGCTGGTCGCCAAGCTCGCCGCTGACTGGGAGGCGTGGGCCGAGCGAATCGGGGTGGTTCCCCGTGCGCAGATCCTGCGGCTCTACGCGCGGCGCGATGGCGTTCCCGAGGAGTCGCTCATCACCCAGCGCACCGTGGAGGCTCGATGATCGGTCCTCTCGACCTGTCGAGTGCCGAGCCGATCACCCGCCGGCGCATGCTCGGCGGTTCCGCCGTCACGACTGCGCTGCTGCTCGCCGGCTGCTCCTCGGCCGCCAAGAGCGCGGGCGCCGGCCACGCGTCCAGCGGTGGCACCGGCGTCTCGAGAGCGCTGACGCTCGGAACCTCGAGCGATCTCGTGCCCGCCGACTTCCTGGGCGCGGGCTCCAACACCCCGGTCTCCTCACTCGTGTTCGACACGCTCGCCGTGCTGGACGCCGACCTCCAGGCGCGGCCGAGCGTCGCCACCTCGTGGAGCTGGAACCCCGACCGGACCGAGCTGACGGTCAACCTGCGTGACGACGTCCGTTACCACACCGGCCGCCTCCTGAAGCCCAAGGACGTCATCTTCACCGTCAAGGCGATACAGGCGCCGGACTCCAATGCCCAAATCGGGGGGATGGCCACCCACATCACGTCGATGGTGCAGACCGGAGTCCATCAGCTGAAGTTCGTCCTCGAGAAGCCGATCTCCAGCTTCACCGACCTGCTCGTGATGGCGCCGCTGGTCGATTCTGAGACCTTCAAGGAGCTCTCGACCGCCAAGCAGGTGATCGGCACCGGCCCGTTCGTGTTCGGCGCCTGGACGCCGGGCACCTCGGTCACACTGAGCCGCAACCCGCACTACTGGCAGTCCGGGGCGCCGCACCTTGACAACGTCACGGTTCGGATCTTCGGCTCCGAGCAGTCGCTCGTGGCGGCGATGCGCGCCGACGAACTCGATCTCGCGTGGGACCTCGTGCCCTCCGACGCCGCCCTGCTCGCCAAGGGGGAGACCTTCCCGAGTCTCAGCACTAGTCCGTTCTTCGCCGAGTGGTACGTCGGGGCCAACGTCAGGGTCGCCCCCTTCGACGATCTCCGCGTCCGCCAAGCGATCGCCTACGGGCTCAATCGCGAGCGAATCGCCACGCAGGCGTTCGCCAGCTTAGGCACGGCGACCTGTCTGCCGTGGCGGCCCAACGCGCCGGGGCTGACGGCTGCCGATAACACCTACTACACCTACGATCCGGCCAAGGCCAAGGCGCTGTTCAAGGCGGCCGGCTCGCCGTCGACGACGGTGCCGATCGTCGTCGGGGCCGGCAACACCATCACCGAGGCGATCACCAACATCGCCGAGTACGACCTGGCCAACCTCGGCTTCGAGGTCAAGGTCCAGCAGGTCCAGCAGGCCGAGTTCAACACCCTGCTGAGCGACGCCAAGATCCCGGGGCTGTGGATCAACTCGGTCGGCCAGTGCGACCTCTCGATCGCCACGGTGCTGCTCGGCAACGCGCCGTTCAAGGTCACCCAGAACACCTCCAACGTCACCGCCACGGAGTACGTCTCGCTGGCCGACAAGGTCATCGACGCCTCCAGCGATCGCGAGATCGCGACGGCCCAGCAGGCGCTCACCCGATACGTGCTCGAGCAGGCCTGGCACATGACCATCGGCCATGTGCCGTATGTCTCGGCACGGTCCCCGAAGCTCTCCGGGGCGAGCGCCACCGCGGGACTGGCGGTCGACCTGACCAACGCGAAGCTGGCCTAGGAGACCCATGACCGAACGCCCGAACGTCGTCCTCATCCTCGCCGACGATCTCGGCTACTCCGACATCGGGTGCTACGGCGGCGAGATCCGGACCCCCAACCTCGACCGGCTGGGCCGAGACGGGATCCGCTTCACGCAGTTCTTCAACACGGCACGTTGCAGCCCCTCGCGCGCGTCGTTGCTGACTGGGTTGCACCCTCACCAGACGGGGATCGGGGTGCTCACCGACGATGACGGTCCCCACGGCTACCCGGGATCGCTCAACGACCGCTGCGCGACCCTGGCCGAGATGCTCGGCGCCGACGGCTACGCCACCGGGCTCTCGGGCAAGTGGCATATGAGCGGGAGCGTCTGGGAGCCAACGGACTCGTGGCCGACGCGGCGCGGCTTCCAGCACTTCTACGGAACGCTGAGCGGCTGCGGCAGCTACTACCAACCCGCGACCCTGCACCGCGGTGAAGCGGACGCCTCCGCCGACCTCGAGAACGAAGACTTCTTCTACACGCGGGCGATTGCCGACGACGCGGTCGCCTTCATCCGTGAGAGCGTGCGTGCCCGCACTCCGTTCTTCTCCTACGTCGCGTTCACCGCTCCGCACTGGCCGTTGCATGCCCCCGAAGAGGACATCGCGGCCTACGACGGTGCGTTCGATGCCGGCTGGGACGTGCTGCGCGAACGGCGGCTGGCCACGCAGAAGGCGGAAGGCATCATCGACCGGGGCGCACAGCTCTCCGCGCGTGACGCGCACGTTCCCGCGTGGGACGACGTCGAGGACAAGGCGTGGTGGCTGCGCCGCATGCAGGTCTACGCCGCCCAGGTGGAGCTCATGGATCGCGGGGTGGGCAGGCTCGTCGAGGAGCTCGAGCGATCAGGGCAGCTGGAGAACACGATCGTCGTCTTCCTCTCCGACAACGGCGCGTGCGCCGAGGAGCTCCCTCAGGGCGATCCAGCGAGGTTCGCCGCCCGACGCGCGACCGTGCCGGGCCAGACCCGAGACGGGCGCCCGATCCGGATCGGCAACTACGTCGAGATCGAGCCCGGCGCCGAGGACACCTACGCGAGCATCGGGCGGGCGTGGGCCAACCTGTCGAACACGCCGTTTCGGCTCTACAAGCGCTGGGTTCACGAGGGAGGCATCGCCTCACCGCTGATCGTCCACTGGCCTGGCGGGGGAGTTCGCGCGGGCGACATCGCCACCGCCCCGTTCCAGCTGCCGGACTTCGTCCCAACGATCCTCGAGATCACGGGGGTGGGC
>CAXTTD010000071.1:0-11212 GCA_964246945.1 uncultured Solirubrobacteraceae bacterium
CGCCTCGCGATCGGCGAGGATGAGCGCCCGCAGGCCGCTTGAGTCGATGAACGGGACCGCGGCGAGATCGAGCTCGACCTCCCGACCCTCGCGCAGACCCGCGGCGATCCGCTCCTGCAGCACCGGCGCGGTGCTGAGGTCGAGCTCGCCACGCAACACGAGCCGGCGCCGCCGCCCGCGCTCGGTGACCTCGATGGTGAGTGGGGTGAGCGGTTCGATCTCAAGTGCTCCGGTCGGAATTTCCGAAGAGGCTAGTGGGTCCCCCCGGCGGACCCCCGACGCGCGTCACCGGGCCGTTTCCGGCGCGCGCCCGCGCGCCGTTTTCCGGCGTCGGTCATGGGTAGGGTCTCAACATGACGCCTTCAGACCCCCCGCAGGATGAGCCGCGCCGCACCCCACCCGACGCCGACGAGGATCTCGGTGCCGAGGGCGGCGAGCACCCCGACGCGGCACCGCTGCCCTTCGCCCCCCACGAGGACGACAAATCACCGTTCGGCGACACCGATCAGCATTCCGACGCCTAGGGTCGCCCGGCGGTTGAGAATCGGCGGCTAGCCGTCCACGCCGCCGACCTCGGGGTCCATCAGCTCGCCGAGGTGGGCCTGGGCGCGGCGCAGCAGCCGCGAGACCTGCATCTGTGAGCATCCGAGCAGCTCGGCGATCTCGGTCTGCCGGAGGTCGCGATCGATGCGCAACGCGAGCGCGCGGCGCTCGAGGTGGGGCAGCCGCGCGATCGCGGCGAGCAGCGACAGCTTCGTCTCCACCAAGCCGTAGCCCTCCTCACGGTCGCCCAGGCCATCGCCGAGCGGGGCGGCCTCCTCGCCGTCGCCACCCGGCGCGCCGGGCACGTCGAGCGAGATCGCGTAGTGGGCGCTACCGGCGTCGAGGCCGGCGAGCACGTCCTCGACCGGCACCTCGAGATATTGGGCGACCTCGTGCACGCGCGGCACCCGTCCGCTGTCGGCGGCGAGCCGGCGGCTCGCTCGCTCGACTCGCAGCGCCATCTCCTGCGCGCCCCGGGGAACGTGGACCGACCAGCCGGTGTTGCGGAAATAACGCTTGAGCTCGCCGAGGATGGTGGGGATCGCGAACGATGAGAAGCGCACCCCGCGACCGGGGTCAAAGCGATCCACCGCGCCGAGCAGGCCCAGGTACGCGACCTGCACAAGGTCCTCGAGCGGCTCGTTGGGTCCGGTGTAGCGGGCGGCGAGCCGGCGGGCGAGCGGTCGGAACTGTTCGAACAGCTCCTCACGGGCGCGGCGGTCGGAGTGGGTCTGCCAGCGCACGGCGAGTTCGTTGACGTGATCGGTGTTGCTGGGCGCGGGAGCGTGGGGCGAGGCGCCCGCGTGCGGGGTCACGGCCATGGTGGTCCTCCGTCGGGGAACGCGTGGGGGGCGAAATCCCGTCAGGGACCACTGCTGGCGGCCACCTGCCGTGCCTTCACAAAATGAGCCACCCAACCGGGAGACGGCCGGGGACGCCGTGAAGGTTCTACCCGCGATCGGCGGTCCCGAACGGGCGATGCGCCCCGGCATCCGGGGTCGGAGTCCGCCCACGTGGCGTGCGCTCAGCCGCCGGCGGCCGCCCGCGCCGCGATTCGCGCGACCAGCTCTCCGAAGCCAAGCCCCGCCGCCTCGGCGGCGAGCGGCGTGGGTCCGGTCTCGGTGAGCCCGGGAATCGTGTTCACCTCGAGGATCTGCGGCACCGGCTCCTCGTCAGCGTCCTGCAGGATGAGGTCGACGCGGGCGAGGTCGCGGGTGCCGAGCACGCGGCAGGCCTCCACGGCGACGCGCTGGGTGGCGTCGCGCGCCGCGTCGGACAGGGCCGCGGGCGCGTCGAGGCGCACCACGTCGAAGTCGTAGTGGGCCTCGTAGTCGTAGAGCTCGGCGGCCCCGAGGATCTCGACCGTCGGCAGCGCCTCGTAGGGCGCCTGCGGATCCGGTCCGCCGAGCACGGTGACGGCGAGCTCGCGTCCGCTCACGTGGCGCTCGACGAGGATCTCGTCGTCGTAGGCGACCGCCCCGAGCACGGCGGTGCGCAGTGCCGCCGGCTCCGCCACGTACTTGATGCCGAACGAGGAGCCTAGGCGCGCGGGCTTCACCAGCACTGGGGCGCCGAGGTAGCCGATCACCTCCGCGAACGCGGCGGCCGCCCCGAGGTCCTGGAACGTGCGCCGGCTGAAGGCGACGAACGGCGGCGTCGGCAAGCCGGCGCGTTGCAGCAGCCGCTTGGTAATGACCTTGTCCAGGCAGATGGCGCTGGCCAGCGGATCCGAGCCCGTGTAGGGCACGCTGAGCAGCTCGAGCAGGCCCTGCAGCGAGCCGTCCTCGCCGTCGTGGCCATGGGCGACGATGAACACGAACGCCGGGTCGAGCTCGCGTACCCGGTCGACCACTGTGTCGTCGATCTCCAGCCCCACCACGTCGTGGCCGGCGGCGCGTAGGGCGGCGCTCACCCGCCGCGCACCCCGCAGGCTCACCTCCCGTTCGACGGAGGTCCCACCCTGGGCGATGGCGACCCGCGCCCCGCTCACTCCGTCCCCTTGGCGCCCCCGCCGCGCAGCGCGAGCAGGTTGCTCTCGAAGGTGCGCGTGGTGCGGCCGCGCTCGGCGTGCTCGGCAAGCGCGATGTCGATGAGCGCGTCCATCAGGTCGGGGAAGGGGAGCCCGTCCGGCTCGAAGAGGTAGTACGCGAATGAGCCGGGGATCGTGTTGGGCTCGTTGACGAACAGCCGGCCGGAGTCGTCGAGCAGCAGGTCGACGCGGGTGACGCCGGTGGCGCCGATGGCGGCGAACGTCCGCGCGGCGAGCTCCCGCACGCGCTCGGAGAGCTCCGGCGAGATCGGCGCCGGGATGATCCGCTGGGCACCGCTCATCCCGGCGGACTTCGTCGTGTCGTCGGCGTCACCACCGGTCTTGTCGCCCGTCTTGGGGTCCGCACGCAGGTACTTGTCCTCGAAGGAGAGCAGCCCGGTGGAGGCGATCGGCTGCTCGCACAGCGACAGCCGCGGCGGCTGCCCCGGCCGACCGAGCACCGCGCAGTTGAGCTCGCTCCCGCCCTCCACCGCCGGCTCGACGATCGCCACCCGGTCGAGCTCGAAGCACAGCTCGAGCGCATCGGCGAGCTCCGCCTCCTCGCCGCAGCGGCTCACCCCGACACTCGAGCCCAGCGAGGCGGGCTTCGCGTACACCGGCAGGCCGAACCGCGAGCGGACCCGGGCGGCGAGCGCGGGCCCGCCTTCGCGCTCGTACTCCTCGCGGCGCAGCACGACGTCCTCGAGCACCGGGATCCCCGCGCCGCGCAGCACCGACTTGCAGATCGCCTTGTTCATGGCGAGCACCGCCGCCTCGAGCGTTGGACCCGCGTAGGGGATCCCGGCGAGCTCCAGCGCGCCCTGCAGCGCGCCGTCCTCGCCCTGAGTGCCGTGCGTGGCGGGGATGATCACGTCGAGGCGCTCGGGGATCTCGGCCGGCGTCTCGCGCGACGCGCGCCCGGCGCCACCGAAGCGGCCGCGGCGACGGGGCTCCGCCGACGCCGTTGTCGGCGCCTCGCTCGTGCGCAGCGTGCCCGTGCCGAGGTCGAGCACCACCGGGATGCCGGCGGGCGTGCCCGCGCGGTAGCTCGCGACCTCGCGCAGCGACGCGCCGGAGTACCAGCGGCCGTCGCGGCCGATGTACAGCGGCACGGGCTCGTGACGGGCGGCGAGCGCCTCGCAGGCCTGCAGCCCGGTGATGATCGACACGTCGTGCTCGACGGAGCGTCCGCCGAACACGACCCCGACGCGGAGTCCGTGGGGAGGCACGGCGCGGGAGTGTAATGAGCCCTCAGGCGGGGACCGGCGCCATCCCGTCCTCCGCGTACATGTCGGGCAGGTCGTTCTCGAACAGGATCACGTCGCCGGCCCGCGTGAGACCGCGCAGCGCCTCGGTGGCGGCGCCGATGTCGCGAACGACGGTGACCGCCGCGGGATCGAAGCCGCCGGCGGCGAGGCCGGCCGCGATCGGACGGGTGCGGGCCGGCCCGCCGAGGGTCACGGGGTCGCACGCGGCCGCCCGGGGGGTCCCGCCCCCCCCCCGCGGGCGGGGGGCCCCGCCCCCCCCCCCCGGCCCGGCGCCGGCGCCCGCGGGGTTGGAGTTGTACGCGTCGTCGATGACCACGATCCCCGCTCGCGGATTGGGGAGCGGCTGCAGGCGGTGCTCGGGTGGCTCCACGCGAGCGAGGCCGTGGGCGATCTGCGCGGCGTCCATCCCGAGCACGTGACCAACGGCGGCGGCGGCGAGCAGGTTGGAGACGTTATGGCGGCCGAGCAGGCCCGCGCGGGCGGCGATCCGCTCGCCGCCCACGATCAGCGTGAACCGGGTCTCCCCCTCGGCGGTCTCGATCGACTCCGCACGCACGTCGGCGCCCGGAGCCTCAAGCCCGTAGCGCACGACCGCGACCCCGGCGGGGACCCGGTCGGCGATCGCGCACACCCGGGAATCGTCCGCGTTGGCGACGAGGTGGCCGCCCGGCGGGAGCGCCTGCGCAAGCTCCCCCTTGGCCGCGGCGATCGCCTCGAGGCTCCCCATCCGCTCGAGGTGGACCGGGCCGATCGCGGTGAGCACCCCGATCCGCGGGTGCACGAGCGCGCACAGCTCGGCGATGTCGCCCGCCCGGTACATCCCCATCTCGACCACGAACGCGCGGTGCACGTCGTCGAGGTGCTCGTTGATGGTGCGGAGCACCCCCAGCCGCGAGTTGAAGCTCGCCGGAGTGATGAGCGTCGCCATCGCCTCCGAGAGGACCGCGCCGACGCACACCTTGGTGGTCGTCTTGCCGTAGCTGCCGGTGATGCCGATCACCTCGGGCGCGACCGCGGCGAGGCGCGCGCGGGCGGACGCCTCGAAGCGCGCGTTGACGCGTCGCTGCACCGGCGCCAGCGCGAGGTTGGCGGCGCACATCACCCACGGCGAGAGCGGCGCGGCGATGACGAGCAGCAGCGTGCCGAGCGCGAACGGCGCGTCGGAGGCGAGGCCGACGGTGAGTCCGGCGCCGATCACCACGAGCGCCGCCGGCCCGGCGAGCGCGAGCCCCCACAGCCGCCGCGCCCGGGTGGTGAGCACGAGCGGCTTCACGTCGGTGCGCCGCGGGCGACGTCGCTGGAAAACGGCGAGCACGACGGCGAGGATCACCGAGCCGACGAGCAGGACAAAGCGATGGCTCGAGGCGCCCGAGGCGCTCGCGAGCAGGCCGGCGGCGATCACTGCCGCGACGTCGAGACCGTCGGAGACCTCGCCGCGGCGGCGCAGCCACAGCAGCAGGCGCGCGTTCTCGTAGTGCTCGAGCTGGAGCAGGTGCAGGGCCCGTCGGGAGCGGGCGTGATAGCGCCAGCCGGCGGCCAGCGCGAGCAGCAGCGTCCCCAGCGCGCCGATCGTCATCCCGCGGCCGCCTGTGTCTGCGCCGGAGCGAGGAAGTGGCGGGCGACGGCGCCGAAGCGCCCCGGCTGGTCGGCATAGCTGAAATGGCCGGCCCCCTCGAACACGACGAGCCCGGCGTCGGGGATGAGCCGCTCCATCGCCTGTCCGTCCGCGAGTGGCGTATCGGTGTCCTGATCACCCCACACGAGCAGGGTCGGGGCGGCGATCCGCGGCAGCAGCCCGGTGAGGTCCTCATTGACCAGGCGCACGAACGTCGGACGCATGACGCTCCGGGAGGCGGCGTAGTCGGCGGAGGCGGCGCGCCCCACCAATCGACGGCCGAGGGCCCGGCCGGGCGAGCCGAACCGATTCAGCCCGTGCTTGGCGAGCTTGGCCATCGCCACCCGGCGGTACCAGGTGAACGTCCGCGGGGCGCGGATGCCGGCGGCGTCGACGAGCACCAGGCGCTTGACGAGCTGCGGGTGATGGGCGGCGAGGTGGATCGCGACGCGACCGCCGTGCGAGTGCCCGACGATGCTCACCCGCGAGACGTCGAGCGCCGTGAGCAGCGCCCGGGTCCAGCCCGCGTACTCCGCGACGCCCCACGGGACCGGCGGCGTCCCGGTCTGCCCGAAGCCCGGGAGGTCGACGGCGTGGACCGTGCACACGCCCCGCAGCCCGGCGAGCATCGACCCCATGGCGTCGATACTCGCCCCCCAGCCGTGCAGCACCAGCACCTCGGGACCGGAACCGACCCGCCGGTGGCGGGTGGCGATTCCCTGGATGTCGAGGACCTGATCCATGTGCGCGCACCGCCGACGTGCGCCCGCGGGAAGCCGGGCCGAGATTAGTTGATGGGCCGGCCGCCCATCCGGCGCCCGCGCGTGCGCCCCGAGCGTTGCTCAGGAGAGCAGTCCGCGGCGCATCGCCTCGGCGACCGCGGCGCCGCGGTCGTTGACCCCGAGCTTCGCGTACAGGTTCTGGATGTGGGTCTTCACCGTGGGCACGGCGAGGTGCAGGCGCTGGGCGATGAGGTTCGCCGACTCGCCCTCGGCGATGAGCTCGAGTACCCCGAGCTCGCGCGCGCTGAGCCGCGTGCCGGTGCCCCCGCGGTCGCGCAGCGTGGAGGCGAGATCGGTGCCGATGTCGGAGGGCAGCACCGCCTCTCCGTCGGCGACCTGCGCGATCGCCGCGCGAATCTCCTCTCCGGTGGCGGCCTTCGACAGGTACCCGGCAGCGCCGGCGGTGAGCGCCTGCAGCACGAGCTCACCGCCGTGGTATTCGGAGACGAACAGGATGCGGGTGGGCAGCTCGGCCTGACGCACCCGGCGGACCACCTCGCGGCCGTCGAGGCGCGGCATCCGCATGTCGAGCAGCGCGACGGCGGGGCGATGAGTGCGGATGAGCTCGAGTGCCTGCTCGCCGTCGGTACCGCTGCCGAGCAGCTCGAACTCACCGCCCACCCCGAGCGTCTCGGTGAGCGCGGCGAGGAACAGCGGATGGTCGTCGGCGATCACGACCGAGATCGGTCGCGTCGCTCCGGCGCTCATCATCTCGCCCGCAGACTCACCGGCAGCCGCACCACCAGCGCGGTGCCGCGGCCCTCGAGGCCGACCGTGAACTCGGCGCTCCCGCCGGCCGCCTGCGCGCGCTGGCGAATGATGCGCATCCCGGCGTGGGTGAGCGCCGAGGCACGACGATTGATCCCCTGCCCGTCATCGCTCACCCGCACGCGCAGCTCGCTGTCGGTCTCCTCCAGGCGCACCTCGACGCGCGTCCCCTGGGAGTGAGCGAGCGCGTTGCGCAGCGCCTCCTGGATCAGCCGGTAGGCGACCAGGTGGCTGTCGCTCAGCGTCTCGCCGGCCTCGCCGGCCTCGCCGGCCCCACCGGCCCCACCGGCGTCACCGGCGATCTCCCAGCGCATCGGTGACTGGGCGAACAGGACCGAGCAGTAACTGCGCACCGCGTCGCGCAGATCGCGTCCATCGGGCGGGGGCATCAGCCCGAACATGAGCTGGCGCAGCCGCTCGGCGACCGCCCGCACCTCGATCTCGGCGTCGACGAACCGGTCGCGCTCATCATCGGCCTCGAGCAGCTCGCCGACGTTGGAGAGCCGCAGCGCGACCGCATCGAGCGCCTGTACCGGGTCGTCGTGGATCTCGGCGGCGATCCGCAGTCGCTCGCGCTCCTCGGCCTGCGCGAGGTGGCCGCGGGCGGCCTCGAGCTGGGTGCCCAGCGTCTGCAGCTGGCGCAGGCTGGGCTGCAGCAGGGCGAACGCGGCGTACTGGCCGGTGAGATCACGCAGCGCGATCACCACGCCGGAATCCGGGCCAGTCGCGGGAGCGAGGGCCTGGTCCGCGGACGCGTAGCCGACGACCAGCTTCGACCCGTCGCGGCGACGGAACGCCGGATCGATCGCCCACTCGCCACCCCGGGGGGAAGTCGTGAACGGGCACGTGGGGAAGGCGTGGCTCTCGGTCCCGTCGCGGTCGCGATGGACGAGATCGTGCAGGCGGGCTCCCAGGAGCGTCTCGCCTTCGCGGCCCGTGAGGCGGCGCAGCGCGGCGTTGGCGAACGTGATCTGACCCGCGTCGTCGAGCCCGCAGATCCCGTCGTCGAAGAGCGCGAGCCTCGCCGCCTGGCCTCGGGCGAGTTGCGCGCGCTCGGGGGCGAGGACCGGGGCCTGCGTGGTATCGCGGCAGATGCCCATGATGTGCCGCGGAGGCTGCTCGTCGGCGTCGACCACCCATCCGCGGACCTCGATGACCCGCAGCTCGCCGTCGGGTCGCAGGTGCCCGTAGAGCTCGTGGAAGGACTCGGGAGAGCGGCAGAGGCCGGTTCCGCGATCCCGCACCCGCTGCCGGTCGGCAGCCTCGAACAGCCGAGGCACGGTCTCGATGCTCGGGGTGAACGTCGCCGGGTCCACATTCATGATCTCGTACAGCTCCGCTGACCACCAGAGCCGGCCGGTGTCGACGTCAAGCCGCCACGCGCCGGTCGCGGAGCGTCCTTCGAGATCGTCAAGATCGGGACGCTCTCGTGAATCGTGCGGGTCGTCGTCCTCACCGCCGACGCACTGGTCCGTGCGGATGAGCTTCGCCGCCGTCCGTTCGGTGCCGACCTGATTTCCGTACTCGCCGGGTGAAAGGTCAGTGAACCGCATGGGTCGCCATTCCCCGATCGTCAGGTACCGCCGGGAACTTGATGGTGGTCAGAGCCATGACCTACGGGAGATATCCGGTCGCGGAGGGGCGAAACCGTGGCGCGGCCCCGGCGCAGGCCGTCCCGGCGTCGCGAAATTCCGGGAGATGGCCCGTTATGGCGGGCATTCTGCGCGCTGGTAGCTGAGAGTTAGCTCAAATGGATTAGTCCAAGAGAAGAGCCGTCTGCACGATGCTCCTGCCCACGCGCGCCTCCGACACATGTTCTACCAGCGGGGGTCAGCTCCGCATGAGGACGACCCAGAGGCAGGGACATGACGTCATGGCGCATGCAGGCAGTCGCGGCACTGCGTTCCGCCTCGCTGGGCGCGTGGACGAGGCGCCGGTTGGCTGGCGCGGCGGCCACGATCGCCACTCTCGCGCTGATCGGCGCAACCCTGCCCGTTGCCGCCGCGGCGGACAGCGAGCCCTCGGCGGCGGTGACCACGTGGTCGACGAGCGCCGACCCGGGCACCCTCAGCACGATCAGCGCCGCGCCGGCCGGAGCCTCGGGCAGCCAGTATCTGCGCACGAGCTACGACGCGCTCGCCGGCAGCGGGCTGCTCTCCGGCCTGCTCGGGCTCGACGCCACCGAGACGATCACCTCGCCGGCGTTCACGTGGTCGCAGCCGACGCCCCAGGCGGTCACCCTCACCCTGCAGCAACGGGCCTCGCTGGGCGGGCTGGTCGGCGTCAACGGCGGCGTGTCGATCACCACCTCGCTGGTGAACACGACCACGTCCGTGACCACCCAGCTGCAGAGCAGCGACATCACCACCAGCAACACCGACTTCCAGACGGTCACCGCGACCGTCCCCGCCGCGACCCTCGTCGCGAACGACTCCTACAAGCTTGAGGTCGTGGAGCGCGTCGCGCCGCTGGTGCAGGTCGCGGGCAGCGCGACCATCGACCTCCAGGACGTCGCCCTCCACATCACACCGGCCACGCCCCCGCTTCCGGTCCTCGGGTCGGGCGGGCCGACGGTGTCCGCGGTGACGAGCTCGAGCGCTCAGGTGAACGACACGGTCGACCCCGGATCGGACGCCACCACGGTGAGCGTCGACTACGGCACCACCATGTCGTATGGGTCGACGGTGAGCCAGACGGTGGCGGCCAACTCGGGGTCGACTGCGGTCACCCTGCCGATCAGCGGGCTCTCCCCCTCAACCCCCTACTACGGGCAAGTGGTGGCCACGAGCGCCGCCGGTACGACGACGAGCTCGGACTTCACCTTCACCACCACCGCCGCCTCCCCGACGGCGACCGGACCGACGATCGGGTCCACGTCGCTCGACGGGTCCGCGGGCGAGCGCACCGCGACCATCGGGGGCACACTCGACACCGGGGGCCAGGGCGGCAGCTACTACGTCCAGTACGGGACGAGCACCGCCTACGGCATGACCACCTCACCGCAGACGCTGGCCGCGGGGACCACCGGCACCGTGCCGGTGTCCGTTGACGTGAGCGACCTCTCCCCGGGCACGACCTACCACGCCCAGATCGTCGCCACCGACCCCGATGGGACGAGTCAGAGCTCGGACATCACCTTCACCACCGCGGCCACGACGCCCCCGACGGTGAGCATGGCCGCGGTCGCCGCCGCCACCACCCCGTCCGGATCCTCCAACGACTCGGTCACCGTCGGCGCGTCGATCGATCCCGGCAATGACGACACCCAGGTCGACGTCGCCTACGGCACCTCGACGAACTACAACAAGACCACCCCCACCCAGACGCTGAGCGCCGGCAGCGGCGCGAGCAGCCCCCAGTTCGCCATCTCCGGCCTGTCGCCGAGCACCACCTACCACTTCCAGCTCACCGCGACCAACGCCGACGGCACCGTGTCGAGCGGCGACCTCACGTACACGACGCCCGCGGCGAACGCGGCCGCGACCCCCACGGTGGGGGCGACGAGCTCCAGCGCTTCCGAGAACTCGTCGACACTGGAGAACTCGATCGACACCGACGGCACCGCCGCGACCTACACCCTCGAGTACGGCACGAGCGCCACGAACCTCCATCAGTCGACCGCCGCGCAGACGCTGCTGGCGTCGAATGACACCCAGACGCTCACCGGCCAGCTCTTCGGCCTCACCACCGGAACCACCTACTACGCGCAGTTCGTGGTCAACGTGAACGGCGCGGCACAGCCCTCCGATGGCGAGGTGTACTCGTTCACCACCGATCCGGCTCCCACGCCGCCGACGATCGATGCCTCCTCGGCCTCAGACGTGCAGAGCACGAGCGCGACCGTGCAGGCGATGGTCGACCCCGGCAGCGAGGCCGCCTCGGTGTACGCGGACTACGGGACGACCTCCGCCTACGGCGCTCAGACCTCGACGGTCACCATCCCCGCCGGCAGCGGACCCACGCTGGTGACGCTGCCGCTCACCGGCCTCACCGCCGGCTCGGACTACGACGTCCGGATCGTGGCCACCGATGCCGACCAGACGCCCGTCCACCACGACCTCACGTTCTCCACCACGAGCTCAGGCGGGAGCACCGGTTCGGGCTCAGGCACGGGCGCGTCAGGGTCGGGTACCTCGAGCACGACGGGCACCTCAAGCACGGGCACCCCAAGCAGGGGCACCTCGGGCACCTCGGGCGGCACCACGAC
>CAXTTD010000072.1:0-11191 GCA_964246945.1 uncultured Solirubrobacteraceae bacterium
GCGCTGCTGCTCGCCGCCTGCCTGTCACCGGCGGTCCGCCCCGGGTTCCCGTTCCTCAGCGACCCGCTGGGGCGCTGACCCGCTCCTGCAGGCCCGCGAGCATCAGCGTGATGAACGCCCGGTCGGCGAGCTCGCCGCCGCGCTCGAGCAGCGGGCGCAGACGGGAGCCGAGCCGGCGGTTCATGCGGATGCGCACGCGCAGCCGCGTTGCACCGGGTCGAGCGTCCGCCGCAAGCGGTTCGAGCGCGAGCGCCCAGCTGAACTGGAGATCGCGCCCCCGCTGGGTCCACCACACGAGCGCGTGGGGCGGGTCGACAGTGCGGGCCTCGAACCAACCGCCGGGCCCGTAGTCGGGGACGCGCTCGCCGACCGCGACCGTCGCGTACGCGGGGTCGATGCGGTGCAGGGCGCGCCGTGGGCCGGGGACGAGCCGCTCGAGGCGGGCGGGCAGGTACCAGCCCGCTCGACCCTTGCCGAGCTGCACGATCCACGGCCACACCGCGACCGGCGGGGCGGCGAGCGTCGCCTCCCGGTCCCAGGACAGCGGAGCGTCGGGAATCAGCTCGTCGCCGGGGAGCGGGTCGGCAGCGGTCGTGCTCATGGCCGGCGGCGCTCCCGCGCGCCCGCCCGTGCCTCGCGACGCAGCGTGCGTGAGACGTAGTCGCTCACGCTGTGGCGCTCCTCGCGCCACGGATCACCCCGGTGGTGGTAGCCGTTGCGCTCCCAGAATCCGAGCTCATCCTGCTCGAGGATCTGCAGCCGGGTGAGCCACTTCACCGACTTCCACAGGTACAGGTGGGGGACGAGCAGCCGCAGCGGACCGCCGTGCTCGGGCTCGAGCGACGCGCCGTCGGCCTTGGTGGCCACCAGCGCGGGATGGTCGCGCACGTCGGCGAGCGGCAGGTTCGTCGTGTAGCCGCCCTCGCTCTCGGCGAGCAGGAACCCGGCCCCGGGCAGCGGCCGGGCACGCTCGATCAGCGGCCACGCCGCGACCCCGCGCCAGTCCATCCCGAACTTCGACCAGCGGGTGACGCAGTGCACGTCCCCCGCCCAGTCGGCCGGCGGCTGCGCGGTGAGCTCCGCCCAGCTCAGCGTGAACGGCTCCCGCACGGCACCGTCGACGGTGAGCGTCCACGCCTCGCGGGGGGTGTGCGGCGTCTCCTCGATCGAGAGCACCGGCCATTTCTCGGTCGGCGACTGGCCGGGCGGCAGCCGCGCGGGGTCGATCCCGAGCGCGATCGCCCGGCGGCGGCCACGCTCGCCATACGTGCGAGGGGTGATGGGCATGCCCTGCATTGTGCCCACCCCCGCCGGGTAGACCCCGAGCACCGATATAGCGACTGGAAGGCCTGGCGAATGGCGAGCATGCGAGCAATGGTGGTGCAGGAGCAGGGCGGTGACTTCGTGCTCGAGGAGCGGGAGATCCCCGAGCCCGGGTTCGGGGAGGCGCTCGTCAAGGTGCACGCGTGCGGGGTCTGTCACAGCGACTCGTTCGCCAAGGACGGATACCCCGGCGTGAGCTGGCCGGTGATCCCCGGCCACGAGATCGCCGGCGAGATCGCCGCGCTCGGCGATCACGTCGAGGGCTGGGAGGTCGGCCAGCGGGTCGGCGTCGGCTGGTTCGGCGGCAACTGCGGGTGGTGTGAGCCGTGCCGTCGCGGCCAGCTGATCGACTGCGAGAACATGAGCATCCCCGGCGTGACGATGGACGGTGGCTACGCCGAGTACGTCGTCGTGCGGGCCGCGGCGCTCGCCGCGATGCCCGACGACCTCTCCGCCGAGGACGCCGGGCCGCTGCTGTGCGCGGGGATCACCACCTTCAACGCCCTGCGCACGAGCGAGACGACCGCCGGCGCCCGGGTGGCGGTGCTCGGGATCGGCGGCCTCGGCCATCTGGCCGTGCAGTTCGCGGTGCATCTCGGCTACGAGACGATCGCGATCGCTCGCGGCGCCGAGAAGGCCGAGCTCGCGAAGAAGCTCGGCGCCCACCACTACATCGACTCCACCGACGGCGATCCGGCGGACAAGCTGCAGGCGCTCGGCGGCGTCGACCTGATCCTCGCCACCGCCACCAGCGCCGAGGCGATGGGCGCGGTGTTCGGCGGCCTGCGCCCGCAGGGCAAGCTGCTGATCGTCGGCGCTTCCATGGATCCGGTGCCGGTTCCCTCGGCGGCCCTCATCGGCGGGGACAAGGTGATCGAGGGCCACGCCTCGGGCACCTCGATCGACTCCGAGGACACGCTGCGCTTCAGCGTCGTCTCCGGCGTGCGCCCGATGATCGAGACCGTCCCGCTTGAGCAGGCCGCGGCGGCCTACGACAAGATGATGAGCGGCGAGGCCCGCTTCCGGATGGTCCTCCAGGTCGCCGCGTGACCGTCGCCGCGGTCGGCATCAACCACATCGGTCTCGAGGTCCCTGATCTCGACGCGGCGCTCGAGTGGTACGGGCGGTTCTTCGCCTACGAGCTGCGCGGCCGCCGCGAGCGGATGGCGTGGCTCGACCTCGGCGACCAGTTCCTCGCCCTGTCGGTGAGCGACGCCCCCGACAGCGCTGCCGAGGCCGACCGCGGGCGCCACATCGGGCTGGTGGTCGCCGACAAGGAGGCGCTCCGCGCCGAGCTGCGCGCCGCCGGGCTCGACGTCGCCGCGTCGGGCTCGCTGCGCGTCCACGACCCCGGCGGCAACCAGCTCGAGATCGTCGACTACGCCGACGTCCAGTTCACGAAGACCGACGCCGTGCTCGCCGGCATGGGCCTGCCGGGCCTGCGCAAGTCGCCCGACGCGCTGTCCGAGCTGCGCGAGAAGGGCCTCATCGGCTGACCCCGGACGGCTCCCAACCGGCTCTCAGCGCCGAGACGCTGGGCAGGTTCCTGACCCCCACGGTCAAGAACCTACCCAGCAGCCCAGCGACCGGCGCTGCCGGCGCCGGCAGGGACCGTCAGACGCTCACACCGGCGAGGAGGGCCGGGCGAGCCCCTCGGCGAGGTCCCCGAAGCCCGGGGCGATGATCGCGCCCGGCTGGGCGACCAGCTCCTCGGCGACGAGCGCCTCGGTGGTGAGCATCAGCGCCGCGACCGACGCCGCGTGCTGGATCGTCAGCCGCGTCACCCGCAGCGGGTCGATGACCCCGGTTTCGTAGAGGTCGCCGAACTCGCCGGTGAGCGCGTTGAGACCGTGACCCTCGGGCATCCCCAGGACCTGCTCGATCACCGCGTGACCGTCGTAGCCGGCGTTGTGTGCCACCCAGTACAGGGGCTCGGAGAGCACCGCCCGCACCACCTCGGCCCCCCGCAGATAGTCACCCTCGAGCTCGAGGCCGTCGAGCGCCGAGGCGCAGCGCAGCAGCGCGGTGCCGCCACCGGGGACGACCCCCTCGCTCACCGCCGCGCGGGTCGCTGCCAGCGCACCCTCGGTGCGGCGGAACTTCTCCTTGAGCTCGGGCTCGGTCGCCCCGCCCACGTGAATCACCGCCAGCGAGGAGGACAGCTTGGCCAGACGCTCCTGGAGCACCTCGATGTCGGTGTCCTGGGTGGCGCGGCCGAGCTCGATCCGGATCTGGCCGAGACGCGCCTGCACATCCTGGTCGGAGCCACCGCCGTCGACGAGCACCGTCGAGTCCTCGGTGATGACCACGCGGCGCGCGGTGCCGAAGCACTCCGGGGTGATGTCGGCGAGCGTCACCCCCTGCTCCTTGGACATCACCCGGCCGCCGGTGAACGCGGCGAGGTCGTGGAGATGGGAGATGCGACGGTGCCCGAACCCGGGGGCACGGACGACCATCGCCTGCAGGGTCCCGTGCTGGGTGTTCTGCACGAGCACGCCGAGCGCCGCCCCGTCGACCTTCTCGGCGAAGATGAGCAGCGGCCGCGGCGACTTCATCACCGCGTCGAGGACCGGCATCACGTCCTTGATGTGGCTGATCGGGAAGTTCGTGAGCAGGATCGCGGGATCCTCGAACACCGTCTCCATCCGCTCGGTGTCCGCGATCAGATACGGCGAGAAGTGGCCGTTCTCGACCTGCATCCCCTCGACGAACTCGACCTCGATCCCGGGCACCACCATCTCCTCGAGCGTCACCACGCCCTCGGGTCCGACGTGACCGAGCGCCTCGGCGACCGCCTGCCCGATCCGCTCGTCCTCCTTGGCGGCGATGGTGGCCACGCGGAACAGGTCGCGCTGGCCGCTCACGTCTCGGGCCTTCTCCCGCAGCGCCGCCACCACCAGGTCGGTCGCCTCTTCGATGCCGCGGCGCAGCAGCATCGGGTTGGCGCCCTCCTCGAGCGCCTTCATGCCCTCGCGGATGATCGCCTGAGCGAGCAGCGTCGCGGTCGTCGTCCCGTCGCCGGTGAGGTCGCTGGTCTTATTGGCGACCTCGCGCACCAGCTGGGCGCCCATGTTCTTCAGCGGGTTGGAGAGCTCGATCTCCCGCGCGATCGATACCCCGTCGTTGGTGATCGTCGGCGCACCGGTGAGCCGCTCGAGCACCACGTTGCGTCCCTTGGGACCGAGCGTCACCTTCACCGTGTCGGCGAGCTCGTCGACGCCCGCCTGCAACAGCAGCCGGGCCTCGTGGTTGAAATACAGGATCTTGCCCATCAGTCGTTCCTCTCCTCGTTCGCGCGGCCGACTCAGCTCAGGCGGGGATGAGGATCCCCCGGCCCTGGAGCCGGCCGCCGTCGAGATCCGCCATCGCGTCGTTGATTGCGTCCAGCGGGTACGTCGAGGTGTGCAGCGTCACCTTGCCCTCGGCAGTGAGCGTCATCAGCTCCGCGAGGTCGGCGTAGGTGCCGACGAGGTTGCCGATGAACGAGATCTCGCGGCTGATCACGTCGATCGTGGGGATGTCGATGTTCTCTCCGTAGCCGATCACGTAGTAGGAGCCGCCGTTGCGAACCATGGCGATCCCGTCCTCGATCGCGCCCTTCTCGCCCACGAAGTCGATGATCGCCTCGGCGCCGAGGCCATCGGTCATCTCCCTTACGGTGTCGACGTGCGTCTGACCGTCGACCTTGACCGTCTGGTCGGCGCCCATCTCACCGGCGAGCGCGAGGGCCTTCTCGGAGGGGTCAACGACCACGATGTTCGCCGGGGTCATCGCCTTCAGGCACTGGATCCCGATGTGGCCGAGGCCGCCGGCTCCGATCACGACCGCCGTGGTTCCCGCGGTGAGCACCGGGATCGCCTTCTTGACGGCATGGATCGCGGTGAGACCGGCGTCGGCGAGCGCCGCGATGTCCTTGGGGTGGAGGCTCGGGTCGAGCTTCACCACCGACCGGGCGCTCGTCTGCAACAGCTCGGCGAAGCCGCCATCGCGGTTGATCCCCGGGAACGATCCGTTCAGGCAGTGCATGTCGTTGCCCTTCCGGCAGGGCAGACACAGCCCGCAGGAGATGAACGGGTGGACGATCACGGTGTCGCCGACCTCGACGTTCGTGACCCCGGAGCCGATCTCGTGCACCCAGCCGGCGTTCTCGTGACCGGGCGTGTAGGGCAGCACGACCTGGGAGTTCTCGGCCCACTGGCCCTCCTGGATGTGCAGGTCGGTGCGGCACAGACCGGCGGCGCCGATCTTGACGATCACGTCGAACGGACCGTCGATCGTCGGCTCGGCGATCGACTCGAGATCGAGCGCCTGGTGGTACTCGTGCAACCGCGCTGCCTTCATCGGGTTCTCTCCTCCTCGGCATCGGGCTCGAGCCCGTGGCGGACTCGCAGCAGGTCACGGCAGATGCCCCCGTTGGCCTCGAGGCTGAGGCGGACGAGCTGCGCGCCGCGCAGCCAGCGCCGCAGGCCCTCGTGGCCGATCGGCTCCCCGCCGGGGGTCACGAACGCCGGATCCTCGGGCCGGGTGGCGATCCCGAGCTGGGCGCGCAGCTCGATCGCCCTCCGGGTCTCCGGCAGGTCGGGGAGCTCGGCGACGGTCGCGGCGAGGATCGAGGCCTCCGAGGCGCCCTCGGCGAGCATTGTCTCGCACACGGTCGCCTGGCGGCCGATGAGCGCCTTGCGCGTGAACAGCGCGCGCAGGGCCTCGAGGTCGTCGTCGTCGGTCTCGCCGGGGAACGCCCCGGTGAATCCCGCGCCGCCGCGCAGCGCGAGGTTGATCTCCTCCCCGGTGTAGTGGTCCTCGAAGCGGATCGTCACCTTGCCAACACCCTCGACCGCACGCACGACCCGTCGCGCGTCGGCGCCCATCAGGAACGCGAAGTTCGGCGCGCACTGCGGCGTGGGCAGGCGCAGCAGCACGTCGACGTCGCCGCTGCCCGCGACGTCGACCGAGGTGACGAAGCGCAGTCGGATAATCGGCTCGTCGAGCTCGGGGTCGTACACCTCGGAGAGCGCATCGAGCACGCGGGCACGCAGCGCCCCCGCCGCGGAAGCGGGGACGCTGTCGTGACCCTGTCCATGCTCGGGCCTCCGATCGTGGGAGGCCGTCGCACTCATGCGGTGGCCGACTCCACGAGCTCGGCGTCGTCGCGAGCGCCCGCGTCGGGGAGGCCCATCCCCTCAGGCACCTCGATGTCATACAGCTTGGCCGCGTTGAGACCGAGGATCTTGCGCTTGCCGGCGTCGTTCAGGCGCGGGTAGTCCGAGTACTCCTCGCTGGGAAAGTCCCAGTCGAGCAGGCCCTCGATCTGCCACCGGGGCTCCCAGATCCCGTAGTCGGAGCCGAACAGCATCTTGTCCTCACCGACCCAGAACAGGAGCTCGCCCATCACCTTGGCGAAGAACCTGGGTCGCGCGTGCATGAGCCCGCCCAGGACGACCGAAAGGCCGGCGTAGACGTTGGGCTCCTGCGTCGCCATGAAGCAGAAGTCCTCGATCCGCGGCAGGCCGACGTGCTCGACGATGAAGTTGAGCTCGGTGTTGCTGGTGGCGGCGATGTCGACGTCCTTGACGTCGAACGCATCCTTGTCCAGTGGCCAGATCGTGGGGCCCTTGTGGACGTGGATGTTCCTGATGCCGAGCTCCTTGCACTTCTCGAAGAACGGCTTGCACGCCTCGTCGGCGAGCGTGTAGCCACGCGAGCCGGCGTTCCACTCGGCGGTGTAGAGCTTGACGCCCTTGAGGTCGTACTTCTTGGCGTCCTCCTCCAGCTGCGCGAGGCCGGCGTCACCGTCACGCGGATCGAAGCGCCCGTTGACGATCAGCTTCTCAGGATACTTCTCGAACAGCTGATGGTTCTGCTCGGCGGTGTTGAAGCCGTCGGCGTACCACTCGCGCAGGTAGGTGGACTGGAAGATGCCGACGTCGACGCCGCCGTCCTCGAACACGTCCTTGACGAAATCGTCATGGGTGTAGGACATGAACTTCTCGATCGGCCAGTGCGTCTCCGCGGGGCCGAGGCTCTGGTAGGCATGGAAGCACTCGATCCAGCCCTTCGCGTACTCCTCGGCGCCCTTGACCCAGTTGCTGGGCCCGGCATCCCACATGTGCAGGTGTGAGTCGACGATGAAGTACTTCTCGTCGTTGTGCTCAAACATGGAGCTCTCTCCTCGCTAGCTCGTCGCCTTGAGGTCGAAGCTGATGTACTCGGCCGCGTCCTCGGGGTTGGCGAACATTATGATCCGATCGTCGAGGACGACCATCCGCCCGTAATGGGTCGACATGATCTCCTCGAAGTCGTCGTTGCCGAAATCCTCCCAGCCGAGGGCCTCGGCACATTCCTCATATTCGACCTCGAACTTGCCGGTGCCGTCCACGCGGATCATCGAGGGCAGCTCCTCGACGATGACGCCCTCCTTGCCGCGCATCACCTCGGCCACGACGTGACCGACCTGATTGTTCATCAGGGTGATGCCGGCGTGGTTCGACGAGGTCCGGTTGACCGCGAATCGATCTTCAGCAGCGCTCATATCAGTCGAGATCCTTTGCGTCGAGGTTGAACTCGCCGAGCACTTCCCGGAAGCGCTGGTGAGAGCGTTCGAGGGACTCCTCGAACCGGATGAACTTCTCTCCGGGCTGCGACCAGATCGGCTGCAGCGCGCGAGCCGCCGCGATGCTCTTCGGCACCCAGGTGGCCAGCCACGACTGCATCGTCGCCTGGTTCTCCTCCCCGTGGGACTCGTCGCCGGCGAGCATGCCGAACAGCCGCCGGGCGACGCGCGCGTCACGGGCGGTGTCGGATTCGCCGGCGCCCATCAGGGTCGGGGTGACGAAATCACCCTGGGGAGCGGCCTCCTGCATCACGAACTCCGAGCGGAACAGTTCGCCGACCAGCGGCTCGAACACGACCGCGGCGGCGAAGAACGCCTCCGCCCAGTCACGGACGCCCGTGATCTGCTCGACGTTCTCCCGCGTGCCCTGCCAGATCGGGTCGTTATCCCACGCGTCCTTATGGGCCTCGCCGTTGAAGCCCTCGACCTGATCGGTGAGCTCGAGGTTGTAGAGGATGAGGTCCTGGCCGAAGCGCAGCTTGTGCGCGGAGGCGACCGACAGCGCGTTGTTGATCATGTTGGTCGGCGCGTCGCGCTGCGCGGGCAGGTAGACGTGCATCCCGATGCCGTGCTAGACGTGCGCCCACGCGCCGACGTGGCGCTCCACCGTCCGGATCCAGCCGCGGTTCCAGTTCTGGAAGGCGCGGGCCGCCTTGGCGTTGGCGAGGTTCTGGCCGATCTGGCGCACGACGTTGGCGTTGTTGCGGTAGATCGTCTGCTCCCACTCCTCGTTGGGGTCGAGGAAGGCGTGCCAGTTGGTGGACTTCAGCTGCGTCCATTCCTGCGGATAACCGCCCGTGCCGTCGGCGAAGCCGTAGATCCACCCCTGGAGCAGGTGGCGGTCGGGATCGGGCTGGATGTCGACCGTGACGTCCTCGTACACGGTGGCGCGGCGCTTGGCGGGGGTGAAATAGCTGTAGGTACGGCTGGTCGAGGACGGGAACGTCTTCGCGCCCGCCTCGGCGTCGGTGAACACCGGCTTGGGGACGTTGCGCTCTTCGAGCGGAGTCGGAGCCTCAGTCTCAGATGCCATCGATTGCTCTCTCCCTGTCTGCGCTCATTCGGGCGCGGTCGTTGTGAACTTGTCGTAGAAGATCCGATCCTCCGGCACGCCGCCGGCGTCCAGCATCACCATGGCGGCGTCGACCATCGGCGGCGGGCCGCACAGGTAGGCATCCATGCCGCTGAGGTCCGACTCGTTGCGCTGCACCACATCGGTGATCAGGCCGCGTTCTCCATCCCATTCGGTGCTCTCGTCGCAGTCCGAAAGCGCCGGCACGAACCGGAAGTTCGGCAGGCGCGTCTCGAGCTCGGCGAGCTCATCGAGGTGGAACAGGTCAGTGGGCGTGCGCGCGCCGTAGTAGAACACCGCCTGGCGTTCGGAGGCCTCGTCCGCCAGCGCGCGCAGCAACGCCAGGATGGGCGCCATGCCAGCCCCGCCGCCGATGAACAGCAGCGGACGCTCGCTGGTGCGTCGCAGGGTGAACACTCCGTAGGGCCCGGTGACGGTGAGGGAGTGGCCCTCCTCGATCGAACCCTCTGACAGCAGGCTCGAGAACCGGCCGTCGGGATAGGCCTTGATCATGAACTCGAGCTGGCCGCTCGAGGGCAGGCCGGCCATCGAGAACGAGCGCACGTCCTCGCTGCCGGGGATCGTCACGTCCACGTACTGGCCGGGGCGATACTTCATCTCAGTCGCGTCGAGCACCAGCCGGTAGATGTCGTGCGTGAGCGGCTCGAGGGTCTGCACGACGAGCTCCTCCGTCTGCTCCGGAACGCCGCTGCGGATTACCTCCTCGTCGTAGTTGATGAGCTCGATCTCGAGGTCGGATTCGGCATGGGCGCGGCACAGCAGCGTCCATCCCTCCTCCTTCTCGAAGTCGTTGAGCGCGAAGTTCGAGTACTTCTCGAGATCGACCTCGCCGTCGAGCAGGAACGATTTGCACGCCGCGCACTGGCCCTCCTTGCAGCCGTGCATCAGCATCAGACCCTGGCGGAAGGCTCCGCGCAGGATCGTCTCGTCCTCATCGACCTCGAACTCGATGCCCACCGGCTCCAGCCGGACGTTGTACGTCTCTCCCATTCTCTCCCTCTTCGGATACCTCGGAGGCGACGCGGGCGGCCCGGCCCACATGGCTATGGGCCGGCCGCCGTACGTCAGATTTCAGTCAGGCTGTCCAGCAGGTACGACTGGGTCAGGCGGTGACGGGCTTGCGACCCGCCGGGCCTCCCGACTTGTACTCGGCGACGTGCGCCTCGCGCTCCTCGGGGGTCATCTCGTTGAGCAGGATGTTGGGGCTCTGCAGCGTGTGCCCCTTCACCTCGTCCAGCGTCCACATCTTCTTCGGATCGAGGTTGAGATGCGGCTGCGGGATCAGGGTGTGTCCGTCGTCCCGGACGTAGCCCTGAGCCTTCATGATGTCCGCCACGTCGACGCCGTGGTAGGCGGTCTCCCACTCGCGCATGCCGGTGAGCTTGCCCATGGCCGGCGTCGGGCGCCCGTTGTACTCGGGGCGGAACGCGACGGCGTCGGTCCAGTGGCAGGTCTCCGAGCAGTACGTGCGGACCTGACCGTCGACCTCGTCGACGACCATGTCCTCGCGGATCAGGCACGGGACCATGCACGACCAGCAGCGGTGCGGGTACACGTAGTCGGTATCCGGATCGAAGGCGATCGGCGCATGGCCGTTCTTCTTCGACAGGTCGCCGTAACGCTCCCACCACTTGCCGTACTTGTCGTACCAGCCCGGGTACTTGAACTCGAACCACTCGAAGTCGTTGTCGTCCATCCCGTCGATCCGCCAGTAGTTGGCGAACCAGCCGGTGGCGAAGAACTGCGCGACCTCGTGGATGTAGCCCTTGTTCCAGATCCGGTTCCACGACTCCTCGACGAGGTCGTGCGGGATCACGAGCCCGTACTTCTCGAGCGGGAGCAGATAGGACCGGTAGTAGTCGTCGTAGATCCAACGACGCCACGCCTCGGCGTAGCTTTCGCGGTCCTTACGACGGTCCTTGGTGCCGTACTCGATGAACGTGCCGATCGCGGCGTCGACCACCGCGTGGTTATTCCACCAGGCGTAGCGCAGGTCGCGCTCGAGCAGCTCCCGGTTGCGCTCGTCGGCAAGCGCCATCAGGATGATCGAGTAGCCGTTGGAGATGTGCCGCGACTCGTCGGACTGGACCGAATGGAACACCGTCGGCAACAGGTAGTCGCCGTTGGCGGCCGCCTCGCCGGGCATGGCCACGAACAGAACGTTC
>CAXTTD010000073.1:0-676 GCA_964246945.1 uncultured Solirubrobacteraceae bacterium
ACCTGGAACACGGTCCGCTCGCCCACGAAGTACTCCGCAAGCTCACGGCGCGTCGCGTCCAGGCGGGCGGGGGCCTCAAGCACCCGAGGCGAGACGCGGGCGGCGAGCGTCGCCAGCACCGCGTCCTCGTCGCTCCCGTCGAGATAGGCGAGGCGCACGAGGCCGGCCGGAGTGGCGGCGAGCAGCAGCCGTCCGACGGGGGTGTCCTCGACGGCGTAGGCGACGTCGAGCAGCCCGGCGGCGGCGGCGGGTGCCGCGAGGTCCGGGAGGCCCGGGTCGGCCGCGGCCGGGCCGGCGCGCAGTCGGGTTGGCAGGTCGTCGAAGTCGGTCATCGGGTCACGTCCTCTCGTGGTCGGGTGAGGTCTCTGCGCAGTCGAGCGACGCCCTCGTGCACGTTGCGCCGCGCCGCCGCCTCGCTGATCGACATCGCCGCGCCGATCTCGGCGTGGGACAGGTCGCCGAGGAACCGCAGCGCCACCGCGGTCCGCTGCTTCTCGGGCAGCGCCGCGACCTCGCCCCAGATCGGGTCCAGGGTGGCGCCGCCCGCCGCCACCGACGCAACGGCCCCGCCGGCGAGCTCGGCGTCCGGCACCGCCCGGCGGCCGCGGCCGCGCCCGTGGTGGCTCGCCGGGGGGTGGGGGGTCGGCCAAAACCCCCGGCGGGGGGGGGGCGTAGG
>CAXTTD010000073.1:686-11154 GCA_964246945.1 uncultured Solirubrobacteraceae bacterium
TGCGGTGGGCGATCGTCATCAACCACGGCCGGGGGTCGGCGTTCGCGAACTCAAACCGCGGATAGGCGCGCAGTGCGGCGATGAACGTCTCCTGCCAGCAGTCGTCGGCCTCGTCGGCGCCGATCCGGGCCACCAGGAAACGGTGGACGGACCGCCCGTGGGCGTCGATCAGGGTCTGGAACGGCGGCTGCGGCATCTGCTCAGTGAAACGCCCGGGAGCCCGGAAACGTGAGACGCGGACAGCGCGGCACTCAGCTCGGAGGGGATTTCGTCCCATTCATCGCCGCGCCCGCTGCGAGTGGGTGATCTCGGCACTCCTGATGCCGGTCCTGCCCACTCAACGCGCCGGAGGGGACGAATGGGCAGAAGTTTCGAGCCGGCCCGTGCACCCGGCCCGCGCCTGAGCGGACTAGGCTCGACCCCATGGACCGCCGCGCACTCGGAACCCAGGGCCTTGAAGTCTCCGCGGAGGGGCTCGGCTGCATGGGCATGTCGGAGTTCTACGGGACCACCGACGAGGGCGAGGCCCGGGCGACCATCCAGCGCGCGCTCGAGCTCGGCGTCGACTTCCTCGACACCGCCGACCAGTACGGGATCGGCGCCAACGAGCAGCTCGTCGGCGACGTGATCGCCGACCGCCGCGACGCGGTCGTGCTGGCGACCAAGTTCGGGGTGCAGCGCGACCCCGAGCGACCGGGGTGGCGGGCCGTCAACGGCCGCCCCGACTACGTGCACGAAGCGTGCGAGGCCTCCCTGCGGCGCCTCGCGGTCGACCACATCGACCTCTACTACCAGCACCGGGTCGACCCCGACGTGCCGATCGAGGAGACCGTCGGCGCCATGGGCGAGCTCGTGGACGCCGGCAAGGTCCGCTTCCTCGGGCTCTCCGAGGCGGGGCCGCAGACGATCCGCCGCGCCCACGCGGTGCACCCGATCTCCGCGCTGCAGACCGAGTACTCGTTGTGGACGCGCGACCTCGAGGCGGAGATCCTCACCACTCTGCGCGAGCTGGGGATCGGCCTCGTCGCCTACAGCCCGCTGGGCCGCGGCTTCCTCACCGGCGCGATCACGAGCTCCGACGACCTCGCCGACACCGACTTCCGGCGGGCCAACCCGCGTTTCCAGGGTGCGAACCTCACCGCCAACCTCGAGCTGCTGCGCCGGATCGAGGCGATCGCGTCCGCGAAGGACTGCACGCCGGGGCAGCTCGCGCTCGCCTGGGTGCTCGCCCAGGGCGAGGACATCGTGCCGATCCCGGGCACCAAGCGCCGCGGCTACCTGGAGGAGAATGTCGAGGCGACCGAGCTCGAGCTGAGCGCCGACGAGCTCGCCGCACTCGACGAGGCGGCGCCCGCCGGTGCCGCCGCCGGGGACCGCTACCCGGACATGTCGCCGATCGGCCGCTGAGCCACCCGCGGGTGGTCATCCGCGCGCGCGGGCCGGCAAGACGGCGATCACGGCTTGCCGTGAGCCCGAGAAGGGGTATACAACCCGCATATGCCTCGTGCCATCTGGAGTGGAGCGATCAGCTTCGGCCTGGTCAACGTGCCGGTGAAGATGTACAGCGCCACCTCGCCCAAGACGGTGCGCTTCCATCAGCTCTCGGCCAAGAGCGGGACGCGGATCAAGCAGAAGCGCGTGGACCCCTCGACCGGGGAGGAGGTCGCCTTCGAGGACATCGTCAAGGGCTACGAGCTCACCCCCGAGCGCTACGTGCTGATCGAGCCCGACGAGCTCGAGGCGCTCGATCCCAAGGCGACCAAGACGATCGATATCGAGGAGTTCGTGGATCTCGCCGACATCGACCCGATCTACTACGACCACTCCTACTACCTCGCCCCGGCGACCGGCGGCGCGAAGGCCTACAAGCTGCTGCTCGAGGCGATGGGCGAGTCGGGCAAGGTCGCGATCGGCCGCATCGTCATCCGCTCCAAGCAGCAGCTGTGCGCGTTGCGCCCGATCGGCGCGGCGCTCGGCCTCTCGACGATGCTGTTCGGCGACGAGGTGCTCTCACCCGACCGCATTGATGAGCTCGACGCGCTCGCCGACGCCGAGGCGAGCGCCCGCGAGCTGAAGATGGCCGAGCAGCTCATCTCCTCGCTGTCGGCCGACTTCGACCCCACGAAGTTCACCGACAGCTACCGCGCACGGGTGCTCGACCTCATCGAGCGCAAGGCGGCCGGCGAGGAGATCGCCGTCCAGCCCGAGGCCGAGGACTCCGAACCGGCGCCGGACCTGATGGCCGCTCTGGAGGCGAGTCTCGCCGAGATCCGCTCCGGCGACTCCGATACCCCGTCCGGGGCAGGCGGCGAGCGGGCGACCTCGCCGAAGCCGCCCGCCCGCAAGCGCTCGAGCTCGAACGGCTCGGGCGGGTCGAAGAGCTCCGGCGGGGCGCAGAGCTCCGGCCCGGCGAAGAGCTCCGGCCCGGCGAAGAGCCGCAGCAAAGCCAAAACCAAGCGCTGACCCCTCGGCTCGGGTAAAATACGGTCACTGCCTCTGCAGTGCCTGCACCCGTCCGTTACCCGAAGGGCACCGCTCCATGTCTCCCACCATCGGCCCGCGCGGGCTCTACGACCCGACCAACGAGCATGACGCGTGTGGCATCGCGCTCGTGGCCAAGCTGTGGGGCGAGGCGACCCACGCCGTCGTCGAGAAGGCGCTCGAGGCGCTCGAGAACATGGAGCACCGCGGCGCGGAGGGCGCGGACCCGAACACCGGGGACGGGGCCGGCATCCTCATCCAGATCCCCGACGCGTTCATGCGCGGGGCGGTGTCCGGCATCGACCTGCCGCCGCCGGGGCGCTACGGCATCGGCGTCTGCTACCTGCCACGCGACCCCGAGCGCCGCGCCGTACTCGAGCAGCTCATCGAGGAGACCGTCGCCGCCGAGGGCCAGCGGCCGGTGTGGTGGCGGGACGTCCCGGTCGACGACCGTTACGTCGGCGAGACCGCCCTGGTGGCGGCGCCGGTCATCCGCCAGCTCATCGTCGAGGCCGGCGAGGACGTCGCCGACCAGGCGGCGTTCGAGCGCAAGCTGTACGTCATCCGGCGGCTGATCGAGCGTGAGTCCGGCGCCGAGCTCGCGCTGCCGAGCTTCTCGAGCCGCACGCTCGTGTACAAGGGGATGCTCACCGCGCCCCAGCTGCCCCGCTATTTCCCCGACCTGCGCGATCCGCGCGTCGCCACCCGCCTCGCGCTCGTGCACTCGCGCTTCTCCACCAACACGTTCCCGAGCTGGGAGCTCGCCCATCCGTTCCGGCTGATCGCCCACAACGGTGAGGTGAACACGCTGCGGGGCAACGTGAACTGGATGCGCGCCCGCGAGTCCCAGCTCGCCTCCGAGCTGTTCGGCGAGGACCTGCCGAAGCTCCTGCCGATCGTGCGCTCCGGGGGCTCGGACTCGGCGACGTTCGACAACGTGCTCGAGCTGCTCGTGCTCGGTGGACGCTCGCTGCCTCACGCGCTGATGATGATGGTTCCCGAGGCCTACCGGCTCGACACCGACCTCGACCCCGACGTGCGCGGCTTCTACGACTTTCACTCCTGCCTGATGGAGCCGTGGGACGGGCCGGCGGCGATCTCGTTCACCGACGGACGCTGGGCCGGAGCGGTGCTCGACCGCAACGGGCTGCGTCCCGGCCGCTGGGTGCAGGACACCGAGGGCTACGTGGTGCTCGCCTCCGAGACCGGGGTGATCACCGTGGCGCCCGAGCACGTGCAGCGCAAGGGCCGGCTCGCCCCCGGCAAGATGTTCCTGCTCGACCTCGACGAGGGACGGATCGTCGACGACGCCGAGGTCAAGCGACGGGTCTCGCGCCGGCAGCCCTACTCCGCCTGGTACGCGAGCTCGGTGGTGAACATCGACGACCTCCCCGATCGCGAGCCGCGGGTGCCGCGGGTGGAGCCGCTGCGCTCCCGGCAGCTCGCCTTCGGCTACTCCCAAGAGGACCTGCGGATGGTGATCGCGCCGATGGCCTCCCAGGGCGAGGAGCCGACCGCCTCGATGGGCAACGACGCCGCGCTCGCGGTGCTCTCCGACCGCCAGCCGCCGCTGTTCGGCTACTTCAAGCAGCTGTTCGCGCAGGTGACCAACCCGCCGATCGACCCGATCCGCGAGAGCGTCGTGATGAGCCTGCAGACCGGCGTGGGGGCGGAGCGGAACCTGCTCGACGAGACACCCGAGCAGGCCCATCAGCTGGTGATGAGCCAGCCGATCCTGCGCAACGGCGAGCTCGAGAAGCTCCGTCAGGTCTCTCACGAGATCTTCGAGGCGGCGACGCTCGACATCTCGTGGCCGATCGAGGAGGGCCCCGACGGGATGGAGCACCGCCTCGACGGCGTGTGCAAGGAGGCCGAGGCGCAGGTGGAGCACGGCGCCAACATCCTCATCCTCTCCGACCGCAACCTCGGTCCCGAACGGGTCGCGATCCCCTCGCTGCTCGCCGTGGCCGCGGTCCACCACCACCTGGTGCGCGCCGGCACCCGCTTGCGCACCGGCCTCGTGATCGAGTCCGGTGAGCCCCGCGACATCCACCACATGGCGACGCTCATCGGCTACGGCGCCTCGGCGATCAACCCCTACCTGATGTTCGAGTCCCTCGCGGAGCTCGCCGAGCACTCGCTGCTGCCCGAAGACCTCGAGCTCGCCGAGGCCGAACAGCGGATCGTCAAGGCGATCGGCAAGGGCCTGTTGAAGACGATCTCCAAGATGGGGATCTCGACCATCCAGTCCTACTGCGGCGCCCAGATCTTCGAGGCGGTCGGCCTCGACCGCGAGATCATCGATCGCCACTTCACCGGCACCGCCTCGCGCATCGGCGGGGTCGGCATGGAGATGCTCGCCGCCGAGGCGCTCGGCCGGCACTTCCGCGCCTATCCCCGCACCGACCGGGAGGTGCTGCCGGTCGGCGGCGTGCTGCAGTGGCGCCGCGACGGCGAGCGCCACATCTGGAACCCCGACACGATCGCCACCCTCCAGCACGCGGTGCGCTCTCAGACGGACGCGCTCGCCGCGGCGGCCAATACCCCGTTCGGGGCGCAAGGCGGCAATGGCCATGCCAACGGCACGCTCGAGCTCGAGGCGCCGAGCGAGCACGAGCCGTTGCCGCGAGATCCACAGGAGATCTACGACGACTTCGCGCGCCAGGCCAACGACGCGGCGACCCGCCGGGCGGCGCTGCGCGGGCTCATGAACCTGCGCCTCGCGCCGGAGCCGATCCCGCTCTCCGAGGTCGAGCCGGCCACCGAGATCGTGAAGCGGTTCTCGACCGGCGCGATGTCGCTCGGCTCGCTCTCGCGCGAGTCCCACGAGACGCTCGCGGTGGCCATGAACCGCCTCGGCGGGAAGTCGAACACCGGCGAGGGCGGCGAGGACCCCGAACGCTACGTCCCCGACGCCAACGGCGACGAGCGGCGCTCGGCGATCAAGCAGGTCGCCTCCGGCCGCTTCGGAGTGACGATCGACTACCTGGTGAACGCCGACCAGCTGCAGATCAAGATGGCCCAGGGGGCCAAGCCCGGCGAGGGCGGTCAGCTGCCCGGTCACAAGGTCGACGACTACATCGCCAAGATCCGCTTCTCGACCCCTGGGGTGGGCCTCATCTCGCCGCCGCCCCACCACGACATCTATTCGATCGAGGACCTCAAGCAGCTCATCTACGACCTGCGCTGCGCGAACCCGACCGCGTCGGTATCGGTGAAGCTCGTCTCCGAGGTCGGCGTCGGAACGGTCGCCTCCGGCGTGGCCAAGGCCAACGCCGACCACCTCACGATCTCGGGCCACGATGGGGGAACGGGCGCCTCGCCGCAGTCCTCGGTGCAGAGCGCGGGGGTGCCGTGGGAGATCGGTCTCGCCGAGACCCAGCAGACGCTGCTGCTCAACGACCTGCGCTCGCGCGTGCGGGTCGAGGTCGACGGCCAGCTGAAGACCGGGCGCGACGTCGTCATCGGCGCGCTGCTCGGTGCCGACGAGTTCGGGTTCTCGACCGCGCCGCTGATCGCGATGGGCTGCATCATGATGCGCGTCTGCCACCTGAACACCTGCCCGGTGGGGATCGCCACCCAGAACCCGGAGCTGCGCCGGCGCTTCCAGGGCACGCCCGAGCACGTCACCGCCTACCTGATGTTCATCGCCGAGGAGGTCCGGGGCCTGATGGCGGGGCTCGGCGTCCGCCGCTTCGAGGATCTGATCGGCCGCAGCGACCTGCTCGAGGTCGACGAGGCAATCGAACACTTCAAGGCGCGCGGCGTCGACCTCTCGATGGTGCTCGCCGCCGTCGACCTGCCGCCCGAGGTGCCGCGCCGACACACCCGCGCCCAGCTGCCGGTGCTCGAGGACGCCCTGGACTGGGAGCTCGTGCGCGCCTGCGAGCCGGCGCTGGAGTCCGGCGAGCCGGTCCGCCTGGGCGGTGCGGGCCCGATCCCCGTGCGCAACGTCAACCGCACCGTGGGCGGCATCCTGTCGGGCGAGATCGCCCGCCGCCGCGGCGCCCGCGGCCTGCCCGAGGGGACGATCGAGATCGCCTTTGGCGGCTCGGCGGGTCAGAGTTTCGGGGCGTGGCTGGCCCCGGGGGTGACATTCTCGCTGCGCGGGGAGACCAACGACTACACGGGCAAGGGGCTCTCCGGCGGGGTCCTCTCCGTGCGCCCGCCCGAGACCGGACGCTTCCGGCCCGAGGAGAACATGCTCGTCGGCAACACGGTGCTGTACGGGGCGACCGCCGGACGTGCGTTCTTCCGCGGGCTCGCCGGCGAGCGCTTCGCGGTGCGCAACTCCGGCGCGGTGGCGGTCGTCGAGGGCGTCGGCGACCACGGCTGCGAGTACATGACCGGCGGCCGGGTCGTCGTGCTCGGCGCCACCGGACGCAACTTCGCGGCCGGCATGAGCGGCGGCATCGCCTACGTCTACGACTCCGACCGCCGCTTCCGCTCACGCTGCAACGTCGATCTCGTCGACCTCGAGGAGCTCGGCGAGTCAGACGACGATGAGGTCAAGGAGCTCATCGCCGAGCACGCCGCGCGCACCGGGTCGCTGCCCGCGCGCAACATCCTCGCCTCCTGGGAGCAGCGGCGCCAGCGGTTCGTGAAGGTAATGCCCCGCGACTACCGGCGGGTGCTCGAGCAGCAGGCCGAGATCGCCGGCGCCGCCGACTGACACGCGTGTGCACGTTGCCGGGCCTGCTCCGTCGGGGTTGATGCGGGCCGCGGAGGAGAGTCCCAGGCTCCGCGTCAACGAGACGGAATTCGACGCGGTCGCGGTGGAGATCGGGGCAACCTTGAGCTTCTGCGGGGTGCCGGCGGCCGAGCACCAGGAGTTCGTGGACATCATCGAGAGCTACCGCTCGATGGTGGTACAGGAGCCCGCGGCGGTCGCCGGCTGACGCACCGTCAGATCTGCGTGCCGCGGCTGGCGGCGAGCCGGACAAGCACCAGCGACCACGTTCGAAACGGCCGCCAGCGCTCGGCGAGGGCGTCGATGTCGACGTCGGCGCCGTAGAAGCCGGCCAGCGCCTCGGCGGCCCGCGCGTGTGCGGTTCCGAGCCAGGCGTCGGCGAACCCCGAGGCCCGCAGCACGATCAGCGCCGCATAGAACGGTCCTATCCCGGCGATCCGCTGCACGTCCGCATACGCCGTCTCCGGACCGAGCTTCTGGATCCGGGCGACGTCGAGGCCGCCGTGCTGCGCGGCGGCGGCGACGCCGCGCAGCCGCGTGACCTTCGTCGCCCCCAGGCCCGGGAAGTCGTCGGGGATCGCGGCGAGGCTCGCCGGGACCGGAAACGCGTGGAGCGTCTCGCCGGCGAGGGTGAACGTCTCCCCGAGCTCGCATCCGAGTGAGGCGCGCAACTGCGCCCCCTGGGCTGCCGGCCGGCGGGCGGAGAGCACCGACCACGCGGCGGCCTCGTAGGGCGAGGGGAACAGCACCGGGCGCTGGCCGGGATGGGCGGCCTGCAGGGCGCCGAGCACCGGTTCGCGCTCCCCGACGGCCAGGAACCCGGCGCCGTCGTGGTCGAGCGAGACCGTGCGGGCGATCTGGGCGAGCGCCGCTCCGGGGTCCGCCTCGCCACGCAGCTCGAGCTCGAGCTCGAGCAGCGAGTCGTCTCCGCCCGGCTGGCGCAGCGTGGCGCCGGCGTACCCGCGACCGCCGTCCAGCGGGAAGGCGAGGCGCATCGCCCCTTTCCACTCGGCGGCCCGGCCCTCGGTGGGCCCGAATCCGAACCTCGCCGCGGCCCGCAGCGAGAACGGCCCGCGGGGCGCGATCTGTTCGGCATGGCGCATCGCCGTCATAATCCCAGCTCGCATGGGTGAGCTCGGCGCATTTCTCAAGATTCACCGGGTCGGCTTCGACAAGCGCGACCCGCGGTCGCGGGTCGACGACTACCAGCAGTACTTCGCGCTTCAGCCGGAGGCGGAGCTGCGCCGCCAGGGCGCGCGCTGCATGGACTGCGGGGTGCCGTTCTGCCATGAGGGCTGCCCCCTGGGCAACCTCATCCCCGACTGGAACGACCTCGTCTACCGCGACAAGTGGCGCGAGGCGATCGATCAGCTGCACGCGACCAACAACTTCCCGGAGTTCACCGGGCTCATCTGCCCGGCGCCGTGCGAGTCGGCGTGCGTGCTGAAGATCAACGACGACCCGGTGGCGATCGAGCAGATCGAGCTATCGATCATCACCCGGGCGTTCGCCGAGGGCTGGGTGGTGGCCGAGCCGCCCGATCGGCGCTCGGGCCGCTCGGTGGCGGTCGTCGGCTCCGGGCCGGCCGGGCTCGCGGTCGCCGCCGAGCTCAACAAGAGCGGGCATTCGGTGACGGTCTACGAGCGCGACGAGGGCCCGGGGGGGCTGCTGCGCTTCGGCGTCCCCGACGCGAAGCTCGAGAAGTCGATCATCGATCGGCGGGTCGCGCTGCTGGAGGAGGAGGGGATCGAGTTCGTCTACGACTGCGCGGTGGGCAGCGATCTCGACGCCGAGGAGCTGCAGGCCCGACACGACGCCGTGGTGCTCGCGATCGGCTCCCGGGTCTCCCGGAAGCTCGACGTGGAGGGCAACCACCTTGCCGGAATCCACTCCGCCATGGACTACCTCTACCAGCGCAACCGCTGGGTCGCCGCCGAGCAGGCGCGTCCCTCCCGCACCCCGGAGCAGGCCGGCGTGAGGGAGATCACCGCCGCCGGCAAGAAGGTGATCGTGATCGGCGGCGGGGACACCGGCATGGACTGCATCTCCAACTCCCACCGCGAGCACGCCGAGAGCGTCATCATGCTCGATGTCTACGCGCAGCTGCCCGATGGCGAGGACCCGCGCACGCCGTGGCCGCTGCCGCCCAAGCGCACGGCGAGCACCTACGCGCTGGAGGAGGGCGGACGCCGGCGGTGGGGCACCGAGGTGACCGGCTTCGGGGGCCGGGACGGCCACGTGAGCCACGTCTACGCGCGGCAGGTTACCGGCAAGTCCTCCCGGGACCTCACGCCCGTGCCGGGCAGCGAGTTCGTGCTCGAGGCGGACCTGGTGCTGGTGGCGATCGGGTTCCATCACCCCGAGCACGAGGGGATCGTCGCCGGGCTCGGCGTCGACCTCGACATCCGCGGCAACCTGTCCACGCTGCAGACGTACCGCACCTCGGTGGGACGCGTCTACGCCTGCGGCGACGCCCGGATCGGCCAGTCGCTCGTGGTGAGCGCGATCGCCGAGGGCCGCAAGTGCGCGCGGGTGGTGAACGCCGACCTGGGCGGCTCGCCGATGGATGCCGACCGCGAGCGGCTCGCGGTCGGCGCATGGAGCGGAGAGTCCGACCAGACCCTGCGCCACGAGGCCGAGGCCGCGGGGTCCCTGCGGCCGGGCGACCAGTTCTTCAGCGGGCCGGCAACGCGCGGTTCCTGAACCCCGGCTGCACGAAAAGTCCCCGCATTCGTGATGGAGGCTGCTACCGTTTCCTGCACGCCGGGGGGGGTCGCGCGGGGTCCCCGATCGGACCGGCAATCACTGGGGCTTACAGGTTTACAAAAGCGTGGGACGGGGAGACTCCCCCCTGTCGGCCCGGGACCGGCCCCCCCCCTGCCCTGGCTCGCGGGGGGGCCCTTTTGGTTCGGGGCCCCCCGGTTCTGCTTTCCGGGTCGGTGAGCGCGCCCGGGGTCTGCCTATAGTGCGGGCGGTTCCCGATGCCGACCTTCTGTCGTCACAACCGCCTGATCCAGAACTGTCCGATCTGCGCCCGTGAGCAGGAGGTCGCGCTGCGTCCGATGGTGACTCCCGGGGGCCGCCCGGAGCCCGCCTCGCGCGCACCGCGTGCGGCCCGTCCGATGACCGGCGGCGCGCGTTCGTCCCGCCCCGCCCGGGGGTCCTCGGGGGGCCTCACCGTGCGCCGCTTGGTCCGCGCTGCCGAGGACGGCTACGCGAGCCCGCTGGCGCCCGGTGTGCACGCCGGCGCCGCCGCCGCGCGGCGCGCCGCCGCGCGCGGCGTCGCCGCCCCCCGCC
>CAXTTD010000074.1:0-3158 GCA_964246945.1 uncultured Solirubrobacteraceae bacterium
GGCGCGGGGGGGCGGCGCGGGGGGCCCCGGGACGGGTGGCGCGGGGGCGGGCGGCGCCGCCTCCGGACCGTCCTCGCTGGTCTTGCGGAACAGGTCGGCGAGCGGTCCCTCCCGCATGCTCGCGCGCTTACCGGTTGCCATGTGCGAGGACCTCCTTGGCGAGCTGCCTGTAGGCGTGGGCGGCCATGCCGTCCGGGTCGTACTTCAGCACCGACATGCCCTTGACCGGCGCCTCGGCGAAGCGGACGGTGCGGCGGATGCGCGAGGCGAAGACCTGCTCGCCGAAGTTCTCCTCGAGCAGCTCGATCGCCTCCTGGGCGTGCAGGGTGCGCAGATCCACGAGCGTCGGCAGGATGCCCTGGATCTCGACGTCGGGGTTGAGGTTCTCCCGGATCATGGCCAGCGTGTCCTGCAGCTGCAGCAGACCGCGCATCGACAGATATTCGCATTGCACGGGGACGATCACCCGATCGGAGGCGGTGAGCGCGTTGATCGTGAGCAGCCCGAGGCTCGGCGGAGTGTCGATGAACACGAAGTCGTAGTCCTCGGCGACCTCGCGTAGCGCCTTCTGCAGCGATCGCTCACGGCCGATCATCGCCGCCATCGCGATCTCCGCGCCGGCGAGGTCGATCGACGCGCACGCGACGTCGATCTCGCGCGTGGCGATCACCTCGCGGATCGAGGTGTGCTGCACGAGCACGTCGTACATCGACTTCTCGAGGTTGTCGGGGTCGATGCCCTGCGACATCGTGAGGTTGCCCTGCGGATCCATGTCGCAGCAGAGCACGCGGTGGCCCTCCTCGGCGAACGCCACCGCGAGGTTCAGCGTGGTCGTCGTCTTGGCGACGCCGCCCTTCTGGTTGGCGAGCGCGATCACCTTCATCAGTCGGTCGGCCTTTCGATGGGTCGGAGACTCATACGCGCCTGTATTCGCACGCGAGACCGGAAATCCTTCGCGGGAGCGGGGCGCGGTGCCCGGGTTCTATGGTCCCCGGGGCCGTGCCCGGACTGCTCGATCGCCGTCTCATCTTCGTCACCGGCAAGGGCGGCGTCGGCAAGTCGACGATCGCGGTCGCGCTCGGACTGGTCGCTGCGCGCCGCGGCGTGCGGACGATCGTCGCCGAGCTCGCCGGCCAGGGCCGGGTGCGCGCGGCGTTCGGACGCGGCGGCGAGGCCTTCGAGGAGATCCCGCTCGCCGAGGACCTGACGACGATCTCGGTGGAGCCCGAGGCGGCGATGGAGGAGTACCTGCGCCTGAAGACCGGGGTGCTCGGTCAGGCCCTCGGCTCAAGCCGCGTCTTCCAGGCGTTCGCGATGGCCACCCCCGGCATGCGCGAGCTGCTCACGATGGGCAAGGTGTGGGAGCTCGCCCAGCCCCAGCGGCGCACGAGCGGCGCCGCGCCCTATGACCTCGTGATCGTCGACTCCCCGGCCGCCGGGCACGGGGTGGGGATCCTGCGCACGCCGCGGACGTTCGCGGAGATCGCTCGCGTCGGCCCGGTGGCGAACCTCGCGCAGCGGATCGCGGCCACGATCGAGGACCCGGCGCTCACCGCGGTGCTCGCGGTCTGCACCCCCGAGGAGATGCCGGTCAACGAGACGCTGTGGCTGCGCGACGAGCTCGCCGCCGGCCCGGGGGGGCTCGAGCGGGTGATCGTCAACGGCCTGTACGCGGAGCGCTTCACCGACGCCGAGTCCGCGCGCCTGGTCAAGGTGCGGGCCGGCGCGCGCTCCCCGGCGGCCCGGGCCGCGCTGGGGGCGGCGGTCTCCCATCACGCCCGGGCGCTCGCCCAGCGCGAGCAGCTCATGCGGCTGCGCGACGGCCTCGGCGCGACGGTCGCGTGCAGCACGTTGCCGTTCGTGTTCGCCGACGCGCTCGGGGTGCCGGAGATCGAGGCTCTCGCCGACGCGCTGCGCGACGAGATCGCCCCGTGAGCGTCGCCGAGCTGCTCGACGGCCGGCGGGTGTGCGTGTGCGGCGGCGCCGGCGGCGTCGGCAAGACGACGCGCGCCGCGGCCGTCGCGCTCGGCATGGCGCAGCGGGGTCTCAAGGTTGGGGTGGTGACGATCGATCCGGCGCGGCGCCTTGCCAACGCCCTGGGCCTGCAGGAGCTCGACAACGAGCCTCGCCGGGTGGATTCGGCCCACCTCGGCGCGGAGGTGAGCGGCGAGCTGTGGGCGATGATGCTCGATCCCAAGCGGACCTTCGACGAGCTCATTGATCGCGTCGCCCCCGATCCGCAGCGCGCGCAGGAGATCAGGGCCAACCGCGTCTACGCGGAGCTCTCCGGCGCGGTGTCGGGCTCCCAGGAGTTCACCGCGGTGGCGAAGCTCTACGAGCTCGACCGCGAGGGCGGGTTCGACCTGCTGGTGCTCGACACCCCGCCCTCCCGCAACGCGCTGGACTTCCTCGAGGCGCCGGGCCGGCTCACCGCGTTTCTCGACGGGTCGGCGATTCGCACCCTCATCCGCCCCACCGGACTCGGCATGCGGGTCCTCGGCCGCGGCGCCTCCCCGCTGCTCGGCGCGCTGCGCCGGATCACCGGCCTCGACCTGATCGGCGACCTGCAGACGTTCTTCGGGCTGCTCGGCTCGATGACCGAGGAGTTCTCCGTGCGCGCCGCGCGGGTCGACCGGATGCTCCACGCCGACACGACGGCGTTCCTGCTCGTCACCGCCGCGAGCGAGCCCGCGGTCGCAGAGGCGATCTGGTTTCGCCGGGCGCTGCGCGACGCGGAGCTGCCATTCGCCGGAATGATCGTCAACCGGGTTCATCACCACCGCAGCCGCCCCGAGGACGGGGATGCGCGGCAGATCGCGGCGGCGCTGCCCGCCCGCCTCGGCGTCGATCTCACCCGCCGGGTGGCTGAGACCTCGGCCGAATACCACCGACTCGCCCGCCGCGACGCGTCCCATCTCGCAGAGCTCTCTGCCGAGCTCGACCTGGCTGCGGGAGAGGCGATCATCGAGGTGCCCCAGCTCGACGAGGATGTCCACGACGTCGCCGGCCTACGCCGCGTGGCGGCGTTCCTGTTCGCCTCCGCGCCGGAGCGGGAGGCGCTCATCGCCGAGCTCGTCGCCTGAGTCCGCCCGGGTCACCCGGGTCACCCGTCGACCCGGGTCACCCGAGTCGCGCCGTTGGCCGGGTCACCCGTCGCC
>CAXTTD010000074.1:3258-11129 GCA_964246945.1 uncultured Solirubrobacteraceae bacterium
CCGTTGGCCGGGTCACCCGTCGCCTGGGTCACCCGAGTCGCCCGGACTGACGGCTCGCGATTTCGCACAATCGCCGGCGCTCGGCCGCGGTCGGGTTCGAACGTGGCAACCCCGCGCGCACGATCCCTCACCTTGACCGCCCGCGCAGCCGGAGTGGGCGATTGTGCGGGTTCGCGAGCGCGCGTGGCCCGCGCGGGCACATCGGGCGCCGAGTCGGCGCGTCAGCCCGAACCCGACGCGGAGCGTCCGTTCACGGGCCCAGGCTCGCCAGGTAGCGCCCGTCGCGTTCGTAGCCGTCCGCATCCTCGAGCAGCTCGGGCTTGTCGCCGCCCGCAGCCCCCCGACGGCACAGGTCGGCGAGGTCGTGCAGGCGGACGACCGCGACGCGCAGCACGTCTTCCCACATCATGCCGTGGCCGTCCTCGTAGGCATCGAGGATGATCTCGACCCGCCGCTGGGCGTCAGCCATGACCGGAGCGTGCTCGGGCGTCACGGCCGTGAGCGGCGCGATGCGCGTCGCGAAGTACGCAAGGTCCCACAGCCGCGGGCCCGGCGAGCAGAAGTCGAAGTCGATGACGCCCACGATCCGCCCCCGCGAAGCACCAGGTTGTGCGGAGAGAAGTCGTTGTGACAGATGACCTCGGCCGGGACCTGGGCCGGCGACTGCCAGCGCGTGCCGTCGAGGCCGAAGCCGATGCCGCGTCGTGCAGGCGGCGCAGGCGGCGGGCGCCCTCGCCCAGCACGCGCTCGTCCCACACCCAGCCGGGCATCGGGTACGCGGGGACCTCGCCGTCGAGGTGGGACAAGCGCTCCCGCACCGGCTCACCGGCGGCGTCGCGGACGATCTCTACCGGCTACGGGACCCAGTCCAGCCCAGCGAGTCGCAGGTGGCGGTGGACGGTGGGCGTCCAGGGGCGGGCGTCCCGCACGACGGTGTCTCCCTCGCGGAACGCCGCGTTCATGCTGCCGCCGCCGAGCGGCCCCTCCCGCTCCACGCGGCTATCCGGACTCGCCGGCCACCGGCGCGCGGCGCCGCAGCAGCGGCTCGGCGCCGCCCGCCCACGTGCCCCAGGCGCGCCCCCCCTCCTGCCAGCGTTCGGCGGGGACCGGGCCGCGATGCTCGGCGAGCGGCGCGCGTCCGCCGCGCTGCAGCATCTCCCACACCGCCTGCTCGGCGAGTGCGAGCTGCTCGGAGGCCCGCCACGCCGGGTGCGAGACCGCGGCGAGCGCCACCGCGTCGGGGAACCGCAGGCCGCCACCGGCACCGACCTCGGCGAGCACGTCCTTGAGCGCCTCGACCTCGGGACGGGCCTCGGCGCCGCGCTGGATCTCGGCCAGCACGGTCTCGGTGACGTCCTCGGCGTTGCGGGTCACCTCGCCCCAGCCGCGGCCGAGTCCGCGCTGGCCGGTCGTCACCTCGGGGCCACAGAGCACCGTGAGCTTGGTCTTCTCCGCCGGCCAGCGGCGATCCTCGTACTCGATCGCGTCACCCTCGTTCCACGGCTTCACGTAGCGGACGTCGAGAGTCGAGCGGTCGAGGTTGAACACCCGGGCGACGTGCGGGAAGGAGCGCAGCTCGAGGTGGTAGAGCGGCTCGGCCATGGTGGCGCCACAGGCTACCGCCGTCCGCGCCGGGCTCCATTCTGCCCGGCGGCGCCCCCGACGCCGCACGCAGAACGAGCGGGCCGGAGCCCGCTCGTCGCTGCAGATCGCGCTCCCCCTGACTACTTGGGAGCCCCAGGACTTACTGTGTCGCGCCTGGCGGGCATAACACTCCCAGCCTCAACGGGAGGCCGAGTGGGGAGCGGTCTGCGACGATTTTACCGCCCCGGCGCCGTCGCGCCGAGTTCGACCGCGTCGTCGAGCAGCTCATCGGCGACCGCGCACAGGTCGGCCTCGAGGTGACCGCACAGGGCATCGCGCAGGATGGCGCGGAGATGCGCGGCGAGCTCCTCGACGATCGCCTCGACCGGTTCGCGCCCATCGCCGGCGTCGGCCATTCCGGTGATCGCCGCCCGCTCGAGCTCGACGGCGCGGGCGGTGCGCCGCGCGAGTGCGGCCCGAGCCTCGGGCTGGGCGCAGATGACCGCGAGGCGCTGGGCGAGCCGGCCACTCGCGGGACCTTCGGGCTCCAGCAGTGCCCGGAGCGCGAGCAGATGGTCGGTGAGCGCCTCGAGCGGCGCCGGGCGCTCGCAGCCCATCTCGAACCGGGCCAGCGCCCATGCGAGCTCACCGCTGCCGGCCGTCCCGCCGCGGCGACCGGCGAGGCGGAAGAACGCACGGAGCTCCTCCTCCTGAGCGGCGGGCACGGTCGTGAGCCGCCGCGGAGCGCCGGGTCGGCCGCTCACCCCGATCGGCACCGCGCGCCAGCCGCTCGCGTCCGTCCGCGCCCAGGCGAGCGCGCCCATCGCGTAGTTGCCGCGCTCGAACAGCCGCAGCGCGCTCAGCACCCGGCAAAAGCGCAGGCGAGCGAGTCCCACGGCGCCGTCACGGCCGGACGGCTCGGGCGCCGTGAGCACGGCAAGCACGGCGGGATCCTCTCCGTCGCTCCACACCGCCTCCCGCGGCGCGCCGGCGAGGGCGTCGCCGCGGATGAGCGAGACGCCATCGCCGAGGGTGAGCTCGGTGGTACCCGGGTCAAGCGCGACGCCGAGCACGGGCACGAGCACCGTGGCGGCGCCGTGATCGGCGTAGACGGTGCGCTCGAGCTCCGCGTAGGCAATCTCGAAGTGGGCGGGCTCGAAGCCGAACTCGCTGCGCTCGGCGAACATCGCGCACAGGAAGGCACCTAGTGCGAGCTCGGCGCAGCCACGTCGGTCCCCGGGGATCCGCACCTCGCCGTGGCCGCGCAGGTACACGTCGAGCGCGTCGCATTCAGCGAGCGCCCGCGCCGCCGCGTCGTGGCTGGCGAGCCCGGCGAGCCGCTCGCGCCGCTCGTGGATGAAGCGAGCGGTGAGCGGGCGGTAGCAGTAGAGCGCCGCCGGTCCCGGGCCGGGCTCCTCGCAGAGCTCGAACGGAACCTCCTCCCCCGCGGCGCACCACGCGGCGAGCCGACCGCTCGCGTCGACCGCATAGTTCTCGAGGTGACGATGCAGGGTGGCGTTGCGCACGCGCCACGTTTCGGCGCCTGCGGGGCGGATCCTGCCGCTGCAGCGCCGCGTGCGCGCGAGCGCGGTCAGACAGCGACGGGTTCGCCGCTGTTCGCGGCGGAGCGGTCGAGGCCCTCGGCGCAGTCGGCCGCGAGCCATTCACGCCCGTAGGCGCGCATGTCCTCGATCAGCGGCACGAGCGCGCGACCCTTCGCGGTGAGTACGTACTCGACGCGCGGCGGTACCTCGGGGAACGTCTGACGCTCGACGACGCCCTCCTCCTCGAGCGCCCGCAGGCGCAGCGAGAGAGTACGGGGGCTGATCCCCGCCAGCGAGCGCTCGAGCTCGCAGAAGCGCGAGCGCCCATCGGCGAGATCGCGGATGACGAGCAACGTCCACTTGCCGCATACGATCTCGGCGGTGCGGCAGACGGGACAGGCGTCATCGGTCATGGATCGCATCTCTGACATCCCAGTCTAGCGCAACACTTCACAGACTGAAGCGACCGAACGGCCGCAGCTCGGCCGCGCTCAGGCGACGTCGCGGAGCTTCTGGGCCTCGGCGAGCGACTGCAGCTTCTTCAGGGACTGGTTCTCGATCTGGCGAATCCGCTCGCGGGTCACGTTGAACGTGCGACCGACCTCGTCAAGGGTGCGGGGGTGCTCGCCACCGAGGCCGTAGCGGAGCTCGAGCACTCGGCGCTCGCGGTAGGAGAGGTTCTCCAGGGCCTCGCGCAGCGCCTCCTTGGTGAGGATCTCGGCGGCACGCTCGTAGGGGGACTCGGCCCGCTCGTCGGCGATGAACTGGCCGAACTCGGACTCCTCCTCGTCACCGACCGGCTTCTCGAGCGAGACCGGCGCCTGCGCGGAGCGCTTGATCGACTCGACCTCCTCGGGCTCGATGCCGGTGACCTCGGCGATCTCCTCGGCGGTCGGCTCACGGCCGAGTTCGGTGACGAGCTTGCGCTCTGCGCGACCGATCTTGTTGAGCTTCTCGACGACGTGGACCGGGATGCGAATCGTGCGCGCCTTGTCGGCGAGCGCGCGGGCGATCGCCTGACGGATCCACCAGGTGGCATAGGTGGAGAACTTGAAGCCCTTGCGATAATCGAACTTCTCGGCGGCACGCACGAGGCCGAGGGTGCCCTCCTGGATGAGGTCGAGGAACGGCAGGCCCTGGTTGCGGTAGTTCTTCGCGATCGAGACGACGAGGCGCAGGTTGGACTCGACCATCTTCTGCTTCGCGTCGAGGTCGCCGCGCTCGATGCGCTTGGCGAGATCGACCTCCTCCTGGGCGGTGAGCAGGCGAACCTTGCCGATGTCCTTGAGGAACAGCTGAAGCGAGTCGGTCGTCATGTCCGGCTTGAGGTCAAGCGTGGTCTTGGCCTTGCGCCGGCCGCCGCGCTTGTCGGGCGCCCGTTCGACCTCGGTCGCCGACTGGGCGGGGTCGACCTCCTCGACGAGCTCGATCTCGGCCCGCTCGAGGAAGCCGTGCAGCTCCTCGACGTCGGCCTCGTCGAGGTCGAGCTCAGATACCGCGCCGGCGATCTCCGAGAACGTCAGGACACCCAGCTGCTGGCCACGGCTGACCAGCCCCTTGATCTCTTCGAGTTCCTGCAGTTCCGCTACAGACATCTGATTCCGTTTCCGTCGGTCGCGGCGGCCCTGTGCGGGGCCGGCGCTGAGTGCACACGTGAGAGCCAGGGGACGCTCGCTCAGAGCACAGGCTCGCTACTCAACCACGCGTGGCCATGATAGCCACTATACTTTATGAAGTTGATCCGTCGGCTGAAGGGCCTCAGTGGTGTCCGTCGAGGCGGAATGCTCGGGCCCGGCGCCGCTCCTGCGGCACCCAATGAAGGTTGGTTATACACCGAACTCTCGACCTGGTTTCCAGCGAGCCCGGATCTTCGACGTTCGGTTGACGCTGTCGTCTTCGGCGACCGTGCGCGATCATTGAGCGATGAGCGACGAACGACGCGGTGTGATCGGCTCCCTGCCTTCGACCCGACCCCACCGACGCAGCGGCCGACGCGCGGCGGCGCCAGTCGATTCCGGCCCCGCCGGCGGGGACCCGGCGCCCGCCGCCGACGGCACGCCGAAGTCCAACGTGGGGACAACGTCTGCCCGGGCCGCCGCCAAGAAGCCGGCAGCGACCCGAACCGCCGCCGCCGCCGGGAAGCCGGCCGCCGGGACGCCTGCGGCCGCCAAGCAGCCCGTGGCTGCCACCCCCCCCGCCGCCGCCACCACCCCCGCGGCCGGGAAGCCCGCCGCGGGCAGGACGACCACCCGGGCCGCCGCCAAGGAGTCGCCCGCGGCCAAGACGCCTGCCCCCGCCAGGAAGCCGACTGCCCCCAGGAAGCGGGCTGCCACCAAGACGCCCGCCAGGAAGCCGACCGCCGTCAGGACGCCCGCCGCCGGCACCCGGAAGCCCGCGGCGGACAGGCAGACCGCAGGGACACCGAAGGCGATCCCCTCCCCGACCGGTCCGGCGGCGAAGAAGCCGCCCGCGAACATCCGCTCGCGACGCCCGGCGCCGCCCGCTCCACCGCCGACCATCGAGCCCATCCCCGCCCCGGCCACGCCGGGAACCGCCGAGACGCTGGTGCGGGCGGCGGCCGAGCTCACCGAGATCGGCCTGCGGGCGAGCGCCCGCGCGCTGAGAGGCGCGGTGTCGCGGCTCCCGCGTCCCTGACGGAATCGGTCGACGCGCGCCCGGACCTGACCCGGTCGTAACGAGCGGAGTGCCCGCCCGCGCAGAGAATCCTGCCCGCGCCGCATGCTCTCTCAGTGCGGGCAGGTTCTGCCCTCACCGCAATGGCAATCCTGCCCGGACGTCCCCGGAAGTCGCCGTGGGCAGGGTTTTCATCTGACACGCGCACCGAGCTCCGCACTCCCCGAGTTCGGTGCGTGTGGACGGGCTCGCGGCGTTCGGGCTCCCGTCCACCCGATGTGTAGACTGCGGCGCCAGCCGAGCGGTCGTCGTCTCCGGACGCGGCCGGCGGGGGAACCACTGCGATGCCCGTACCGGGCGTCGCCGGGGCGAATCGGGTCATGTCGACCCGTAGCGCGAATCACAGCGCGAGCCCGTCAGCTCACCTCGTAGGCACCACGCCGGACCCCGAGGAACCGATACGCCGTGACCCGCCGCCACACCGGACGCCATCTTCTGCATGCCCTGCTCGCGCTCGGCTGCGCCCTGCTCGCCCTGCCCGCCGTCGCGCTCGCCGGCTCGAGCTCGGGCGGCGGTGGTCTCGGTGGCGGCACCGGCACGACCGGCACCGGCACGAGCGGGACGGGTAAGACCGGAACCAGCACCGCTCCGACGGCGAGCCAGGCTCGCCCAGTGAGCGCGACCGGCAACGGCGTCACCCTCACCACGAGCGCCTCCGCAGTACAGCGGGGCGCGCTCGCGTTCAGCGGCACCGCCCCCGGCGCGATCGGGCGCACGCTGGAGATCGAGCGCCGCGGGAGCGCCACCGACGGGCGCTGGACCCCCACGGTGACGGCGACGGTGAGCGCCACCGGCACATTCCTGGCCCACTGGCGTCCGAGCCAGCCGGGCCGTCTTGCGGTGCGCGCAGTGCTCACCACCGCCGTCGCGACCGATGTCGCCACGGCAGCGAGCGCCGCCCCAACGCTCACCGTCACCGTGTACCCGACCGCGAAAGCGACGATCTACGGTCCGGGCTTCTACGGACGCAAGACCGCGTGCGGCGCCACGCTCACGCGGACGACGCTCGGGGTCGCCAACCGCACTCTCCCCTGCGGAACCAAGGTCTCGATCCTCTACGACGGGCGAACCCTCACCGTGCCCGTCATCGACCGCGGCCCGTTCGCCAACGGTGCGAGCTTCGATCTCACCACCGCGACCGCGCAGGCGCTCGGGATGCCCGGGACCGAGTGGATCGGGGCGGTCCCCGCCACGCGGACGCTGGCCGCGGCCGCCCGCCGCAGCGGGCTCTAGCGCCCAGGCAGCAGCACCCAGCGCCCGGGCACTGGCACCTCGCGCCCAGGCACTGGCACTGGCACTGGCACCCAGCCGTTCAGCCCACCCCGCGGCCGCGGCGGCGGCGGGCCGCCTACCCTTCGCCGCGATCGTGGTCCGGTACCCGCCGCGAGACCTCGATCCCGCGCGCGGACGCGGTGAAGCGTGCCTCCTCGGCGGCATCGACGAGCTCGTCGGGGCTCTCGCCGTCCTCGCCGAGCACGGCGACCCCCACGGTCGCCGCGAGCGGCGCGCCGCTCAGCGTCGTCGTCTCGCCGACCGCCTCGGCGATCCGGGCGCCCAGCGAGTGCGCGCCGGCCCGCGTCGTCTCGCGCGCGATCACCCACGCCCTCGCCTCGTTCTCCCAGACGAGGATCTCCCGGCCGTGCAGGACGCCGCGCAGCGCCCCGAGGAAGCTCCCGACCGCCTCCCCGGCCCGCTCGGGCGTCGCCGAGGCAAGCAACCGGTCGGCGTCCTCGAGCTCGGCGAGCAGCAGCGACAACGGCCGCCCGGCCGACCCCGAGTCGCGCACCTCGTCGGCAAGGGCGCTCAGCCACAGGGGGGGCCGCGCCCGCGACATGGGCGGCGGGTCCCAGCGCGGCGGCGGCTCGTGGTCCGGCGGGGGCTTGGCCGCGGGCGGCGCCTCACCCTCCCACGGCGGCTCGGCACCGCGCGGCGGCTCGGCACCGCCCGACACCGCCGGGGACCACGGCGCCTCCGCGGCCGACGGGTCCACCGGCCCACCGCCCGGCTCCGGCACGGACGGGTCCACCGGCCCACCGCCCGGCTCCGGCA